>QIBA01000030.1:0-1742 GCA_003225175.1 Acidobacteriota bacterium | reverse complement strand
ACTGGAAATCTGGGCGGGCAAACTCCGTCTCAAAAGGTAAGCAGATTCCTGTTGACGCGATCGTCCGCTTCTACCAGGGAGAGTGGCTGGCCAAATCCCAGAATGGCAATGGATGGAAATGGCTCTTTGCGCAAGGCAAGACTCCCGTCACAAATCCCGCAAGCGCGCTCCTCACCGAGAGCAAGCGGTTCCCGCTCATCTGGAACTATCTCTCGTCAGACATGAGCACCTGGCGGAAGCTGCTTCCGGAATCGTGTGATCCGAGAGATACAAAATGGGAAGCCGGAGACGACTGGGTACTGAAGCTCGCCTACTCGAACACCGGTGACGAGGTCCACATACCCGAGCTGATGAATCGAGAAGCATGGAACGTCGCGCGTCGCATGATCAAGAAAGATCCAGCGCGCTGGATTGCACAACGACGCTTCCACGCGTTACCCATCAATTCGGATCTTGGCCTGGTATATCCATGCATCGGCGTCTACGTCATCGACGGACGCGCAGCCGGAGCCTACGCAAGAGTTGCCACGAAGCCGGTGATCGACTACGCGGCCATGGATGCCGCTTTGCTGATTCACGAGGCAGCCAATCTCGAATAAAGAGGAGATTCAGAATAGAAGACATCAGGATAAAGAGGAGATACACCCTTGAATAAAGACGCGGTTCACCGCGTCTGGGCCCCGTCCGAGGCGGTGTGGTCCCGGTGGGTAAAGCCCGTCCTGTTCGCATTTGCCGACAGCGTCCTGGAAGCACCCACGGCTGGATCTGAGCGCCTCCAAACTGCTGCGCGGATCCAAACTGGTTGGCTTCCCAGTTCGGGATCTTATGCCATCGTCGTCGATGTTCCTGGAGAAGAAGGCGTAATGTACGGCCTTGAACTAGCGCGCCGCCGATATCGCCCAATCCCTCTCTACAACGCGCTCCCTTTTCCGCTGAACGAAAAGTTGACGCCGCCTCAAGCGCGATCCACAACGACCGTGGAGGTAACGCCGATCCTGGCTGCGATCTGCCGCGAAACTGCTACCCTCAAGAAGATCCACCTGTCTCCAGCCGCCCCTCCGGCATTTCTTCTGGATGCAGACCGGCGCATCGCCCGCATCGATCCCGAGCCTGGAATCTTCGACAATCGTTCCGTCTCCTTCGAGACCGACTTCCCTTCCGCAGACTTCCTGCTCGCGCATGCCATCGGCAGTGTGATCGTCCTGCAAAAGGACTCGGACATCGCCGGCGACTTAGCGCAAACCCTGCTTTCATGGCAACGAGGCGGCGTACACATCTTCCTAAAACGAATCGGCGACGCCACTTCTCCGCGCTCAGTCGTCGTGCAGCCACCGTCTTTGCTGCGTCGTCTCTGGTATCGCATCAGCGTCGCGCTCAGCCTCCGACGAGGCGAACTCGGCGCATTCGGTTCCATCGTGCCGTCGGCTGGCTGATCTCAGTCGTGGCGTTCTGAAGGCGTAATATTTTTCAGGGTGGGCCCTCTAATTGCGCCGGCGGGTGGCAAGCCTTCCCTGTTTGTATTCGGGCGGGTGGCTCAAGCTCACTGATAGCTCGCTATATGGCGAGCAGTAACCATGAAATCGCGCTCTTTGTTTAGGTATTCATGCATGAACCATCAGGCTCTCAGGCTATCCCCTTTCGGTTCCGCACATTCACGCGCACTCTAAACAACGAGAACAGCTCCTGGTCGGAAATGTTGAATTCATTGCCGCACGCGTAATTCGTTTCGCGTAATCGCGTAC
>QIBA01000029.1:126333-131803 GCA_003225175.1 Acidobacteriota bacterium | reverse complement strand
TCTTCCGCGATTTTCGGGAGGGTGCGCATGTGATAAATTTTGGCCGCGTTTCCTGCCTTTACTAAAGCCTACCCAAAATGGAACTCAGGCCAGGCCTGAAATCGACAGGTCTTCCTGCCCCAGGCGCGCTGACGATGGCTGACATGAGTTGAAGTAGTTGTCCTCGGGAGAACGGATGGCGCAGCCGCTCAGAGCGACCATTGAGGCTCTGGCCAAGACGAAGCTGAAAGATCATCGGAAACGGACGATCGGTTGAACGGGATCGTTTGATGGCGATCAATTGATCATGTGAACGAAGATACTATTGGGAGAACGCATACAGCTTCGCTGCGTAGATCTCGCAATCGAACTTGAAGTCCACCTTTTTGCAGATTGGGAAATAGATTGTCTTGCCGTCCTTTCCCCATTGTGGGGCGGTCGCACGGCCTTCGCTGTTTGCCACTTTGCGCACATCGCTTCCATCGGGGTTCATGATGTAGATTTCATAATTCCGGTTGCGGTTCGATGCAAATGCGATTTTTGTTCCGTCGGGTGACCATGAAGGCCAGCCGTCAAAGGCCGGATTATTGGTGAGGTTCCGCGCATCCGAGCCGTCTTTGTTCGCAATAAATACCTCTGAGTTGGTCTCCCCCAGCATCCTGCGGAAAGCCAACCGCCGGCCATCGGGGGACCAGGCCGGATATGTGTTGACTCCACCGGTGATCAGTTTTACCGTCTGCCGGCTTGCGATATCCACCGCGTAGATGTCGGAATCGTTTTTCTTGGGAGGCTTCAGGTCATCGTCCGTGCAATACGCCACTTGCTTGCTGTCCGGAGACCAGTTGGGATGGATGGTTCGCAGCTCTTTTGGGGCCAGCGGCTCCACGCCCGAGCCGTCGGAGTTCATCAGATGAATCTGCTCGAGGCTGCCTTTGATGAGCACGAACGCGATCTTCTTCCCGTCGGGCGACCACGCAGGATCCTCGTGGTCTGAATCGTCGTGCGTTAGCTGCGCCGGCTCCGAACCATCAAGATTCATCGCAAATAACTGTTCCTTCCCGGCAACGACAGAGATGTAAACCATCCTCTTGCCGTCGGGTGACAAGGAGGGATCCATGGTCTCGGAATGCGTAAGCTGGTAAGCCAGGGTTAGTGGAGGGTTTTGCGAGGACAATTCCGCCAGAGAGAGAACTGCAAACACGCCTAAGACTGCACACCTCGCAAGGACTCTAAGGCGCATGATTGATCTCTCCGGCAGGATTGTAGCCAACCACCGCTGCCCAATCATGCGGGTAGGGACGTGTTGCAGCTTTTGAAACTTAAACTGCGGGCTTTCAGGTGGAGGTGAGAATTTTTTCTACGGCAGAAATTCGGACCGGTGATGCATGGGCTGGGTGGCGCACCTTAAATTATGTCCTTTAGAGTGGCTGCCACAATGGAAACCCGGTGACACGTATGGCTCTCGTCGTTTTCCTTCGAGGTATCAACGTTGGCGGCCACAGGAGAGTTCGCCCGAGCGTCCTCGCAAGAGAACTGAGCGATTACGATGTGCTCAATATCGGCGCTGCCGGAACGTTTATCGTCCGAAAGCCTGGCCCGCGCGCAAAGTTCCGTAGCGAACTACTCCGGAAGCTGCCATTCGACGCTAACGTTGTGCTCTGCGACAGCCGCGATCTGATCCGCCTGGAGACGGAAAACCCGTTTGGAACCGAGCCATCATCTCCCGATGTTGTTCGCTTCGTGAGCGTCCTGTCGCGACCCGGAGCTCTCCGCGCTACTCTGCCAGTCACATTTCCTTCCGGCGGGGATTGGTTGGTGCGCGTTATCGCGTCCGAAAAGCAATTCGTGTTCGGAGTGTACCGGCGCAATATGAAGACCATCGGCTACCTTGGCCAGATCGATAAGCTATTCGGGATGCCCACCACGACGCGTAGCTGGAACACAATCCTCGCCATCGTGCGGCTTTTGAAAGATCGGGAGAAAAGGGCCACCGATTCACCCGAAACGACATAACCTCACTGACGAGTGGCTGGGATAAGCAAGAGCAGGGAATAGGCTCCGGGGGCGCGCTCGACTTTCGTTCTGTCGGGAGCGGCCATCGCTCATCACCGAACTTGCCTCAGCACCGAACCTGCCTCAGCACCGAACTTAGTTCGGTGCTACCACGAGTCAAGATTTCGAGTCAACGTGAAATTTCATTTTGGAACTCGCGCGGCTGTGGGAGAGTGCTTGCCGCAACCATCCGACGCTGGCGCGAGCAACGGATGCGAATTTCAGAATTCACTGCTTATTCACTGTTATTCACTGTTCTTTGTGGCGGGGGAAAATCGCGAACTTCCGTAATCCCTTCGCGGGCAGGCGGTTGCGCGGAATCGTCCGTTGCTCGCCATCATTCTTAGAAAAAATTCGCTGTTAAATTCGCTGATAAATTCGCTGTTCCGCGAACACCAGTGAATTCGGCCAGGTTCATGCTGAATCCGTTGCTCTACTGAGTTTTGCATCGTCACTGCACAAGAAGAGGATGACGGCGAGCTGTCGGGCACGGTGAGTCTCCAATCCACTGTGAACAGAGGCGATTGGCTGGGAACTAGGTTTGCATTAGGCAGCAAAGCGTTGCGCATCTTTGCGCTTAAGCTCAATCCCGATTCCGGGGCGGCTCAGGTCAGGGGTTAAGAAACCATCCGCCTGAAAGGCAGCGCCATCGAACAACATCTGCTCGATACGAACATGGTCATGGAAGTACTCGATGTGCCGGAAAGCAGGAAGCGCGCTGCACGGATGTAGATGAATCGAGGGAGACGTATGGGCCGAGAACGGGACATGAAAACTTTCGGAGAGCGCGCCAGCGATCATGAATCCGGTGACGCCTTCACAGCGAGTCGCGTCGGCTTGAAGCACATCCACAGCGCCAGCTTCCAGCATGCGCCGGAAATAGTACTGATCAAAGCCATATTCGCCGGCTGCGATTTCCATTCCTGCTGGAGCGCGCTCGCGAATGAGGCGTAAGCCTTCCAGATCATCTGAAGAAACCGGTTCCTCGAACCAACGAACGTCGTACTTTGCAAACCGTTCGGCCATGGCGAGCGCCTGCTTGCGTGAGTAGGCGCCATTGGCGTCGACGAAGAGCTGCACCTCGCGTCCAATGGCTTCACGGGCAGCGCGGACTCGCTCCACGTCGCGCTCGGGTTGCGATCCGACTTTCATCTTCACCATGCGAATGCCATTGGCGGCCCAATCTCCGAGTTGCCGTTGCAATTGTGGGAGAGGATACGAAGTGAATCCGCCGCTTCCGTATACCTCGACGCACTCTCGACACTTGCCCAAAAGCACGGCCAGTGAAACTCCAAGCAGCCTTGCTTTCACATCCCAGAGCGCATTGTCCACCGCGGAGATCGCCATCGAAGCGATCCCCGGACGTCCGATGTTGCGCACTTGGCGACGCATTGTGTCCCATAGCTGAGTATTCGAAAGTGCATCGCGGCCTTCCAGCAGCTTTGAAAATGACTTCTCAATCAGAGTGGCGGCAGCTTCGCTCGCATAGGTGTACCCAATCCCAGTCTGATCGCCGGCAGTGATCTCGACCAGAACCATGGTCGTGCTGTTCCAGGAAAATGTGCCGTCCGCTTCGGGAGCGTCTGTAGGAATCGTGAAGACCGAAACCCGTGTTTTCTTGATGGGAACGATTGTGCGCATGCGTTCAATTGTGAAGATTCAAAGATCGTGGCTTGAGTTGTGAGCTGCCGTAGAAGGTGCAGTGATGCCACGAAGGAAACCAGTGCGGATTCAGAGAAGTTGCAGACGACGCTTGAGCCTTACTTGACGGAAAACAAGCAGGAAGGCCCGCGCAGTGCACATATCAAAAGTGATTGCGGATTCGGCGGGAGATGGAAAGACTTCTCACCGATTCCAGAGATCTTCAGGCCGTTATTTCGACCCGACTTCGACAACCTCTTCTTGCATCTGCGATTCCGCCAGCAAGGATACTGGCTGCGGGTTTTTGCGGGTCTCTTCCACGTACTTGTTGCGCGCCGCCCTCAGTTTGAGAAAAGATTTAGCCTCTTTATAGAGGCGCTTGCGCTCCGTATTGTTGAAGATCGCCTTTCTTACGATGCGATAGACCTGCTTTGGACGGAAGTAATATTCGTCGTAGAAGCGATGGACCATCTCCATCACATAGTCGCGCGGCAGTCCCGGATACTCGATGTGCGCCATCTGGTGTCCACCGGAGTCCACCATCGATTGATTATTCACGATAAATCCATGCTTCTCCGCCAAATCGTGAAATTCCGTTCCGGGATAGGCGTGCGCGACTGAAACTTGGATAGTCTCGCAATCCAGCGATTTAGCGAAGTTGATGGTGTTGCGGATCGTCTCCTTCGTTTCGCCCGGCAATCCCAAAATGAAATCTCCGTGAATCACGAGGCCAAGCTTGTGGCAATCGCGCGTAAAATCGCGTGCGCGTTCGACAGTTGCACCCTTCTTGATGTTCTTCAAAATCTGAGCATCCCCAGATTCGAAACCGACGATAAGCAGACGGCATCCAGCATCACGCATGGCTTTTAGCGTGTCGTAGCTTGTGGTTACGCGGGAAGTGCAAGACCAGGTCAGCTTCAAAGGCTTGAGCTTCTGGCAGAGCTCGATCGTACGCGGTCCTTGAATGTTGAAGGTGTCGTCGTCAAAGAAAAACTCTCTGACATTTGGCCAGTATTCCTTAGCTTTAGCCATCTCTCGCGCAACGGCATCAGTCGAGCGCTTGCGCCAGGCGTGACCGCTGAGAGTCTGGGGCCACAAGCAGAAGGTGCACTGTGCTGGACAACCGCGCGTGGTGTACAGCGAGACAAACGGATACAACAAGAAAGGAACGTTGTATCGCGTGACGTCTAGATCGCGCTTGTACACATCGGTGACATCCGGCAGCGCATCGAGATCTTCGATCTGTGGACGATCGGGATTGTGCACGACCCGTCCGTTCTTTCGATACGAGATACCGAGAATCTGATCGAGCGGCTTGCCCTGTGCGAACTCCACGACTGAGTAGTCAAACTCTTTGCGGCAAACAAAGTCGATAACCGCGCATTCGTTCAACGCCTTGTCCGGGGAAGTGGTGACTGGCGGTCCAACGAAGGCGATCTTTAATTTAGGATTTGCCGCCTTCATGGCCTCGGCGAGTCTCTGGTCGCCTGTCCAACCGGGGGTGCTGGTGAACAGCACCAGGAACTCGTAGTCTGTGCCGATCTTGATGGTTTCATCGGCGGAGACGTGATGCGGTGGGGCGTCCAGCAGACGCGAGCCTTCCAGCATGCCCGCCGGATAAGCCAGCCAAACCGGATACCAGTACGATTCAATTTCTCGAGTGGCCGGCCAACGCGAACTGGCGCCGCCGTCAAAGTTCTCGAACGAGGGAGGGTTCAGGAACAACGTTCTTAATGGCATGCTTAAGCCTCAACTATAACATCCAGAGAACCCCATTCGCGGCTGAAGCGAAGAAAAT
>QIBA01000029.1:0-126254 GCA_003225175.1 Acidobacteriota bacterium | reverse complement strand
TTCAGCAACTGCATCTGGGCCTTATCCAATTCATAGGTCGCATCGAGCAAGGCCGAGTATTTATCGTTCTCATCGAGTTGCGCCTGCTGCTGATCGCGCAAGGTGGCCTGGCCGGCCTCGATCTTGGCCTGCATAGCCTGAGTATTATTTTGCGAGAGCTGGTACTCGAGCTTCGCGACATCGCGCGCCGCACTGAGCTGTGCGACGGTACGTTGCAGTTTAAGAGTCTCGGTGGAGACCTGTTCCTTTGCCGCATCCGCGTCTTTTCGCGCTCGTTGTGCCTCCGCGTACAGAGCCTCGCTGTGGTCTCTCTGACCTTTGTTCAAAAATGGGACGCGAATCTCCACCCCGATGGCGCCGTTATTGCGTTTGAACGTCTTATAGTACTGGTCGTAATTGTTGTACTTGCTGAAGCGTGCGTACTGTCCAACGAGATCCACCGCAGGATAAAGCTGCTTGTGCTCACCACGCGCCTGAAACAGCTTCGCCGCCGCCAGCTCCTGTGCGCTCTTGAGGACAGGACTGAAGGCAAGGGCACGCGCAGGCAGATCTTCCTCTTGTGAGACTTCCGGAAGACGAGGAATCGATTCCCCGATGGTCTCAAAATCTTTGGCCGGCAATCCGGTCAGTTGCGATAGACGAAGCCTGAGCGTATCGGCAGCGGCGAGGAGTTCCGCAATTTTCAGTCGAATGCGCGCCGTATTCAGCTTCGCTCGTGTAAGTTCGATGGCTGGGTCAACTCCGGCCTGAATCCGCTGCTGCTCGATGGTTTCGAACTTGTGCGCGGCGTCCTCCTGCTGGCGAAGAATGTTGATTGAAGCCTGGTTCTTGTCGAGTTCCGAATAAGAAAGCGCAGTCTCGAGGATCACCTGGTTCTTTTTGTCCTCTTTACTCGCAGTCGCAGCGCGCATGTCACTGCGCGCGGCTTTAATGAACTCACGCTGCGCATAATTGAGTAAGAGGCTGGTGGAACTGACCTTGAAAATCGAAGGTTCGCCCAGCGGGAATCCAAATGAGTATGCAAGCCCTGAGCCAAAATAGACCTGCGGAATGTAGGCGTCCCGTGACTCCTGATACAGCGACTGCAGTCGGCTCACATCGGCAGAAGCGGAACTCATGGCGGTGCTGTTGCGGATGGCCAGTTCAATTGCTCGCTTAAACGGAACCGGTTCGGCAAAGGATTTTGTGGCAATCAGCAGGGGAGCGCCGAGAGCGCAGAGAAGAAGAGAAACACGAGTGTTCTCAAACATGGCAGAAATTCTACTTGGTCCCAGCGCTGGCTGGACTGACCCATCACCAAAATGTGCTTAGTAAATCGATTTAGATCAAGTCTTTGAGCCGTGACTTCGGCGATGCTCTGACAGAAGCACCGGCTGCACCCTAATCATTACTGATTGCAGATGCCTGAACACTCTCTGATGGCGGTGGCGCCGAAGGCCGCAACCGTGTGGTGGTGGATTCACGAATCACCAGCTCGGGCTCTACAGCGACCTCGTTTGGGAATGTTCCTTTGTTGCGAAGACGATCGAGCAGAGTGCGGGCGGCGATTTCGCCCATGCGACGCAAAGGCTGACGGATTGTTGTCAGGCTCGGAGTGTTATAAGCCGCGCTGGGAATATCATCGAAACCTACGACGGCTACGCTGCCCGGAACTTCCAGTCCTGCGTCGCGGAGCGCGCGAATCGCTCCGATGGCAGAGACGTCATTAAATGCGAACAACGCGGTGAAGCGTTCACCACTGGCGAGAAGTCTCTGCACAACTGGATATCCCATATCGGGAAACGGGGTACTGAATTCCATTTCGACGCACAAGGACGGCTTCATCTCGAGATCGAGGTTTTTGGCGACCTCGCAGATGCTTTGCCAGCGAACTTCCGTGTCGGAGCTGACTTTTGGTCCCTTCATAAACGCGATCTCGCGATGTCCCATGCGAACAAGATGGCCAAGCGCGAGTTCCGCAGCGCGCCGATGATCAAGAATCACGTTGGTAACGCCGTCGAGATTGCGATGACCTGCCACAATGACCACCGGCAAAGGAAGTGAATGCGTAATCGGGGTATCAATGGCAATGATGCCCTCAACTGACCGGTCGAGCATGATGAGCGGATACTCCTCGATTAACTCCGGGTTATTGCGGTGGCCGGCGGCGAAGTAAAAATAGCCTTCCCGCATGAGGTAGTCCTCAATGCCGCTAGTCAAAAGAGCAACGTAATCAGAAAGATCGGGGTGGAGAATCCCAATTGTGAACGAACGCTGCATGCGCAGGGAGCGAGCATAGAAGTTGGGACGGTAATTCAAGTCCTTGGCCGCCTGAAAAATGCGCTTTTGCGTTTCCTCCGGGATAGCCGCTGCCGCTTTGGCGCGGTTTATCACAAGCGAAACCGTTGCCGGAGAAAGGTTTAGGTGTTCTGCGAGGGCCTTCAGGCTAAGCGTACGAACGGCATGCCTCTTACCGGCGACATCTCGTTTGCCCTTATTGCCGTCTTTGGATTTGGCCATATCACCTTTACGCGGTTGTGTGCTCTCAGCTTGCACCCCAGAGTACAGCTTTGGCCTGTAAATTCGCGAAATAAAAAAATCCTTGACAACAAAACAGGTTATGCAGCTTAATTAGCAGCCGAAAAGCTCTACTAAATCGATTTGTCAGTCAATTCGTAAGAACTGACGGGCTCCAAAAAACCGGCTGTTAGTGCAGTCAAGCTGTCATCGATCTTCGATGGGGGAAGCAAATGAAGCACAAACTCAGCGCTCTGCTGTTGTTCTCTCTTCTCTTCGCAACCTGCTCGGCCTTCGCGCAGAAATACACAGGAACAATTCTGGGAACGGTGGCCGATTCCAGTGGAGCGATGATGCCGAACGTTACGGTCACCGCACGCAACGTTGCCACTGCTGCCGTGCGAACGACGACTACCAACGGGCAAGGGGAATACACCATCCAGGATCTCGCAGCCGGAACGTACGAGCTGAAGGCGAGTGCCCCGAACTTCAAGGAGGTTGTCGCCAGGAACGTTGAACTGCACGTCTCCAGCAACGCCACCATAAATCTCAAGCTTCAACCCGGTGGCACTACTGAGGTAGTGTCTGTAGAGGCAAATGCTCTCCAAGTGGAAACTTCAACTGGCGCGGTGGGTAACGTTGTCGACGGAACCCAGGTTCGCGAACTGCCTCTGAACGGCCGCAGCTTCGTTCAGCTGACTCAGCTAATGCCCGGGGTCTCGCCGCAGGCCAACTTCGATTCCAAGCACAAGGGTTTGGAAGCTGGTGTCGACTTCTCGGTAAACGGGAACAGCACTACTGGAAACATCTTCATGGTCGATGGCGTGAACAACAACGACATCGGATCGAACCGCACGATTCTGGTGTACCCGTCGATTGATTCGATTCAGGAATTCAAGATGCTGCGTAACAGCTATGGTCCTGAATACGGCCAGGCGATGGGCGCAATCATCAACATCGTGACGCGCGGCGGCTCAAATAATTTCCACGGCAGCGCGTACTACTTCGGGCGCAACGACGCCTTGAATGCCACAGATTGGTTCAATAGTCTGAATAAAATCCCGAAAGACAAGTTGCGCCGCAACGACTTCGGCTACAACGTTGGCGGTCCCATCAAGAAGGACAAACTATTCTTCTTCTGGTCGCAAGAGTGGAATCGCGAACTTCGTGGCAAGGCAAGAACAGGTGATGTCCCCACGGCGGCGGAAAAAAATGGGGATTTCAGCAATCGGCGTACAGATAAGGACAATAATGGGAATCCTTGTGATCCCGCTCCCGCCATTGGTGGAACCACATTTACGAACATTTCGCAGGTCCCCACTGGCGGACTTTCCAATGCGGGAAAGACTTATCTGAAGATGTTCCCCGACCCTAACCAAGCCAATCCGGTGAACTGCCAAAACTGGGCAACGTCAATCACCGCGCCCATTTACTGGAGAGAAGAGAATATTCGCGGTGACTACAATCTCGGTAAAACCTGGATGCTGTTTGGCCGGTTTACACAGGACCACTGGGAGCAGCCTTTCCCCGGCACGCTTGGCTTCTGGGGAGACGATCAATTTCCATCGATCGAAGGTGGTTGGAAGCAGCCAGGCTATCAAGCTACAGTCAAACTGACGAAACTCTTTGGAAACAGCGCTGTCAATGATTTCCAGGTTTCCTATGCCGCCAACCGCATCACGGTAAGTCAATCTGGAACCAATCCTGGGTTGAACGACCAGATCATTGCAGCCTCGCCCACGTTCTATCCACTCTCTCAGAAGTTCAACGGAAACAAGATCGGTTATCCGGGATTCTGGGGCGGTTGCGGTCCAGACTGCGCCACCGGCAGCAACTTGTGGATGCAGGGACCGTGGCATAACAACGAGCAACTCTATATCGCAAAGGACGACCTCTCTAAAGTATGGAGAAGTCACACCTTCAAAGTCGGGTTCCTCGTAAGCAACAACCAGAAAAACGAAATGGTGGAAAACGAATCCCAAGAGAATGCTTTCTATTGGGGAGCGGCCAGCAACAATACTGGGAACGGCGCATTCAATATGTTGTGGAATCAGGTGCAATGGGGCGGTAGCGAGAACCAGACGAATCCGTACTCTCAGATTCGCTGGCACGATGTCGAACCGTACTTTGGCGACACTTGGAAAATGCGTCCCAACCTAACCGTGGAATACGGCTTCCGTTGGTCCTTCCTGCGTATGCCGTATAGCGGCCCAGACAGGATCGCCACCTTTAGTCCGAGCGCTTTTAACGCAGCGTTGGGCAACGATGCATGCAACGGATTGTTGCTGCCTCCCGGCACTAATTTCTGCCAGGCTGCAGGATTCAAAGGCGGAGCTGCTGGTGTAAACCGTGCACTGAAGGACAATAACAACCACGCGATTGCACCTCGGCTCGGCTTTGCATGGGATCCCTGGGGCACCGGAAAGACTGCGATTCGCGCAGGCGTCGGACAGTTCTTCCAGCGCGAACGTCTCAACAATACACTGCAAATGGCAACGAACCCGCCATTTTCGCTGACTGCAGATTACGGTCCGGGCCGATTCTTGGATGTGGCTCCGGCGCCCGGAGCGCTCAAATCTGCCGGGGCTCCAGGCTTCGCGCAGGACACAAGCGACATTCTGCCCAACACGTGGCAATGGAACTTGACGGCCGAACATCAGTTCTCACACGACAGCAAGATGGAACTTGCCTACGTCGGCAATCGCGGAGTTCACATGTTGCAGTACACGGATGCGAACCCTGTGCCTGCCTCACAACGTCTAACCTATGCGCTCAACAACGGCAACAGCGTTAGGCAGTTCGGTGCGGCGAATTTCGGCTTCATCACGGATGCATTCTGGGGTGGCGATTCCAACTACCATGCACTCCAGGCCCTTTACCGCGCGAAAGTGAAATCTGTCGACGCGCAGTTTGCTTACACCTGGTCCAAATCGCTTAGTGATACAGACATAACCAATAGCGGGAACAACAATCGGGCAAGCTTGTTGCAGGATCCCGCCAATCCTCACCTGAACTACGGGCCGAGTCAGATCAATCGGCCGCATGTATTTACGTCAAATATCGTCTACAACGCTCCGCAACTGAACGACTACAACTCCTTCGTCAAGACCACTCTTGGCGGTTGGGAAATGGCCACTATCCTGCAGTACACCAGCGGTTCGTCGTTATCGATATTCAACGCCCGCGCCGTCGATACTGCTCCAGGCGGTATAAGTGGAGCAGGTGCCAATCAGGACAACATTCGTCCCTTGGTGGTACCGGGCCAGCCTTGTCGCGCTCCTTCGGGTTCTCCCGAGTTCCAATGGTTGAATCCGAATCGATGGACGATGGTTGGATATCAGATAGGTACGTTTGGGGGAACTGGCGCTGCCAACGCCTCTGTAGGCGAGTGCTCTTCGCCTGGAATCGCCAACACCGATTTCTCGCTCTACAAGAACTTCAAGCTCACCGAGCGGTTCCACATGCAGTTCCGCATGGAGTTCTTCAACCTGTTCAACAAAGCGCAGTTCCTGGGCAACTATCAGGATACGGCGAACATAAATACGACCCTCTCGAACAGCGTGCGCGGATGCACAACGACCAGTACGAGCGCAACGGATATGAACAGCATCAACAATCCCGCGAGTGCATGTTTCCGTCGGCCGATCAACACGGTAACGTTCGATGCAGCCAACACACGTAACCCGACGTTCGGACAGGTGACGAAGGACAGGGGGCCGCGTGAAATTCAGTACGGCTTGAAGTTTATTTTCTAGCTGCTCCTCAGAAGAAAATGGGGCTTGATCCAGCATCAAGCCCCATACTTGTTTTCTCGAATCGATCGCACTGATCTTCGAGTATCCTGCAGTAAACATGCGGTCATCTTCGCTCGTGGTGCGCGGTATCTTCAGAAGTAAACCAAGGCTTTGCATGGCCTCGCGGTTCCGTCTCGCGCTGCTCCTCTGTTTTCTTCCTAGCTGCAACCAGGCACAGTCACAGAAAGCGCAGACCAAAGTAGTAAATCCTCGACAGCACTATGACGCTGCTCGAACCTTTCAGCTCGCTGGTGATCAGGAGAAGGCCGCCGCGGAATACAAAGGCTTTCTGGCCGGCGTGCTGCGCGGCGCCGCAAATGCGCAGGCGCATGTTGCTCAATTCGAGCAGGCGACGAATCTGTTTGAAGAAGCCGCGCGGTTAGCGCCTGAGGACGACAGCGTCCAGCTCGATTACGCCTCTATGCGTCTCCAACAGAAGGATTTCGTCGGCGCGCAATCGTTGGTGGAGCAAGTAATTGCACGACATCCGAAGAACACAGCAGCTCGGGTGGTTCTTGCCCAGATTCTATTCAGCAAGCAAGAGTACGACGCCGCTCGCAAGGAATTGGAGGTCGCCGTTGTGGCGGCACCCAGTTTCGACGTGGGCTACCTTCTGGGGCTCACCTACGTCAAGCTGAATGATCTTCCCCATGCCCGCATGCTATTCGAGGAGATGGTTACCGGGCTGGGCGACACTGCGGAGATTCACATGCGCTTTGGCCGTGCTTACGGCAATGGAGAATGGGAGGCACTCCAGTACTCGATCGATGAATTCAAGAAGGCGATCGCAAAAAATGAAAAGCTGCCACAGGCTCATTATTTTTTGGCGCTAGCTTATCTAGGACGAGACGGTGAGTCCGGATTCAAGACCGCAATACCGGAGCTGGAGGCTGAAGCAAAGCTAAGTCCGAATGATGAGCGGACTCACTATTTGCTCGGATATATCGCACTCCGGCAGCAACGATTCGCAGAAGCGGAAAAGGAGCTTCTGCGAGCCACGCAGATTGACCCGCGGAATCCTGACCCTCTCATTTCGCTGGGGCAGCTATACACCGACAAGGCGCGCGATTCAGAAGCCGAAACAACCCTGCGCAAGGCGATTGCCGTTACAACCGATATTTCTCGCAACGAATACCAGATTAATCGCGCGCACTATCTGCTCGGTCGCATACTTCTCCGAAGCGGACGCAAAGACGAAGGGGCGAAGGAGCTGGCCATTTCTAAGGAACTTCGCGACCGCGCCATGCGTCCCCAGGAGACGCAAAATCAAAAATTTCCTGAACTTGCGAACCTGTCTGAGAAGGAAGAGATTACCGCTACCGAAACGATCCTCGTCTCGCCTGAGACGCGCAAACAAGCTGACGATTACATCAATGAAATACGGCTGGCGGTCGCGGATTCATACAACAATCTCGGAGTAATTTCCGCGAGTCAAAAGACATTTCCGGTTGCTTTGGAATACTTCCGTAAAGCCGCTGACTGGAACCCACTACTCGACACCCTTGACCGCAACACAGGCATGGCCGCGTTCTATGCCAATCAATTTGACCAGGCAATCGCCCCTCTTGGTCGTGTCCTGAAACAACATCCGGAAGACATTCGCGCTCGTGCTGCGCTGGGACTGAGCTTCTTTAGCTCGCAGGATTTCCGCAAGACGACGGAGACATTGAAGGTGATTCCCGATGAAGTCGACAAAGATCCCGGATTGGGATACGCGTATGCAACGTCCCTGGTGAAAACTGGCGATTACACGGAAGGCGTTCGGCGGCTCCAGGATCTGAGTAGTAAAAATCCCAACTCCGCGGACATTCACACATTGCTGGGGGAGGCTTTCGCGGATCGGAAAGAATACAGCGCGGCGCTGGAAGAATATCGCAAGGCACTGACAATCGACCCAAGTCAGGCGCGCCTACACTTTCTGGCCGGAGTGGTGCTGATCCATCAGGGCGAGAGCGCTGAAGCTGAAAAGGAATTCCGGGCAGCGCTTAAGCTAAATCCAACCGATGTCGCCAGCAAGTACCACCTTGCTTATGCATTGATCCAACGCCAAGACAAGACTGAGGCGTTCTCCCTCTTGCGGCAGGTCATCGATCAGGATCCGAAGTATGCAGATGCCTACTACGAATTAGGGAAGCTGCTGTTGGAGCGAGGTGAAGTAAAAGAGGCTATTTCGAATCTGGAGGCTGGAACCAAACTCACTCCGGAGAGCGACTACATTCATTATCAGCTCGCAATGGCCTATCGGCGCGACTCGCGAAACGAAGATGCCCAGCGCGAGCTAAAGCTCTACCAAACTCTTAAGAACCGTAATCGTGGCCGAGATGTTCCGGAATCGAACTAGGTTCTGTAGATTCGTGGCGGCGTTGACTGTGGCCTCTGCGGTGCTTTGCGCCGGCTCTGATCGTCAGCGGAGGTCTGCTCCCTCATCTTCAATCGCAACCGCGCGCAGCGAAGTAAACCGCGGACATCTGGATAGCGCCGAAAAGATTCTCTGGGATGCTCTCTCGTCGAATGCAAACGACGAAGCCGCTCTAACCCTGCTGGGAGTAGTTCGCGAAAAGCAGAAGCGCGATGCGGAGGCTGAGGCACTGTTCCGTCGCGCGCTTCAGCTCAATCCGAAGTCAGTCGAGGCGAGAAAGAACCTTGGGAGTACTCTCGTCACGCAGGGCAAAGATGCTGAGGCGACCGCTGCTTATCGAGAAGCATTGGCGCTTTCTCCGCACGACCCGCATCTCAAGATTGAATTAGCACGCCTTTATATGGGGCAGCGCAAATGTAGTCAGGCGCTGCAGTTGATCGATGGCATTCCGCCTACAGCGCTATCCGCCGAAATTATTGCGCTCAAGGCTGCGTGTCTGACCGCCGTGGGACAAAGCTCCGAGGCGGTGGTGTTGATTTCTCAAACTCAGATACTCAGCAGGCTGAATCGCGCACTTTCTCGTAATCCCGATTCCGTTCATACGCTTGTAGCCATCTCTCACGTCTACGCTGCCCAAAAGAACCATGAGAAATCCTTGGCTACACTTCAGCGGGCGCACAGCATCGATCCCGACTCTCTCCCAGTTCTCAGAGCATTGATCGTGGAAGCTATGGAAACGAAGCAGGCACTGTTGGCTCTGCGATTCGCTGGTGAGCTTCAGGAGAAGAGCGCCGAAAACCTGGATGACAAGTACTTGGTATCTGCCGTGATGTTGCAGGGAAAAAAATACGATACGGCCGCCGAGTTGCTTGCGGATTATCTGACAAAACGCCCGGAAGACGGCCAGGCAGCGCTTGGCTTGGGGATAGCATATCTGGCCGAGGGGAAGTACGCCGACGCACGCAACTGGCTGGAGCATTCCCTCGAGCTCGATCCCAGTCTGCTCGAAGCGCACTATGAACTCGGGATGTTGGCCCGCAAGGAAGGGAGGACCGCTGAGGGCATTCAACGGTTCGAGACGGTCTTACAAAAACAACCAGGAAATCCAAAAGCGCTTTTGGGAATTGGAACTCTTTATCTCGAGGAAGGTCAATTTGATAAAGCTCACGCAGCCCTCGAGCGCTCGCAGCACGCCGATGCATCTGAACCGGAGACTGAGTACCAACTCGCGCTTCTCTTTACCAGAATGGGAAAGACTGACGCGGCGCAGCAACATATGGCGCGCTTCCGCCAACTCAAGCAGGCCAGAGACAATGAACTGACACCGAGGGGAGAACAGCAGAAGCCGATGTAGGGAATCGAGCTGCGTCGCTATTTCATCGGAACAGTTTTCTTCGCCACCGAAGGCGAAGCGTTACCAGCGGAAGCTTGTCCGGCAAGCGGATTCTTGTCAGTGACTCCCGTTCCTTCGACGATCGTGTAGATGACGTCAGCAGGTAAGTCCGTGAACTTCTCCTTGAGTCCGCTTGGCCAGGCTATTTCGATCGTATTCATGCTGCTCTGAGTTCCCAAGCCGAAGTGAAGCCGAAGATCGTTCTGGGACAGATAGCTGGAGCCAGCTTGCACCTCCCGGAATTGAATCAAATCTCCTGCAGTTACTGTGACCCTCGCTCCAATGGCTGCTTTGTTGCTTTTAGTTCCGACTAGTTTGAAGAGCACGGCATGATTCGAACTCTCGGTTCGATTGAGGAGCAAAGTAGGCGGTTCCCCAACATTCATCAGCAAAACATCCACTTTGCCATCATTATTAATGTCCCCAAAAGCGGCGCCGCGCCGCGATTGTAGCGGCAGCTTGTCGAGTCCAGAACCAGCAGTCACATCCTGAAAGCTCTTGTCTCGCTTGTTGCGAAAGAGCTGCAGAGGCTGACGGTATGGGACCCCGCCCTTGACCTGATCCATTTGCGGATACACGTGACCGTTCGCGATGAAGATGTCATCCCAGCCATCATTATCCATATCAAAAAACGCGGTTCCCCAACCTACGTACGGATAAGTGGGTTGCGCCACTCCGGCATTCCAGCTGATGTCGGCGAATCCCTGCGCACCCAGATTTCGGTAAAGCGTATCTGGCTCCTCAGTGAAGTTGGTCACGAAGAGGTCGAGCTTGCCGTCGTGGTCGAAGTCTCCAAAGTCGACACCCATCGATCCTTGTTCCTGGCCGTCTCCACTGAGAGCAGCGCCGGTGATGAGTCCCATTTCCTCAAAGGTGCCGTTGTGGCGGTTGTGATAAAGGTAATTTGGTCCGGCGTCATTCGCAACGTAGAGATCCGGCCAGCCATCATTGTCATAGTCAGCCCAAATTCCCTGCATTCCGAAGTAATGGTTGGGATCGTCTACCCCCGCCTTCTTTGATACATCCTCGAATGTTCCGTCGCCACGGTTCCGGAACAGGAAATCGGATTCTCCAGGTAAGCCCCATGGGCCGCACTGCACTTGGACTCCACGAAAGCGGCAGGTCTTGTCATTGCTGCCGAACTCCGGAAGCTTGTTGATGTCGATGAATACATAGCGGGGCACAAAGAGATCAACGAAGCCGTCCCGGTCGAAATCAGCCCACGAGGCACCAGTGCTAAAGCCACCTACGCGAACTCCGGCTTTGTCAGTAACATCCTCGAACTTGCAATTGCCAAGGTTCCGGTAGAGGGCATTGCCGCCGAAGCCCGTGAGGTAAATGTCTTGCCAACCATCGTTGTCGAAGTCAGCTACAGCGACCCCCATCCCCCACCCTTTATGGGTTAGGCCTGCCTGAGCAGTTACGTCCTTGAACTTGAGGTCGGCCTCCTGATGGTAGAGGGCAATCATCGGATCGCCGCCTTTTCGATAGCGGTCTACCGACGATCCATTTACGCTAATGATGTCGAGCTTTCCATCGTTGTCGCAATCGATGAATCCCACGCCGCCGCTCATTGACTCCACGATGTATCGCTTTTCCGGGGTAGAGAGATGAGGTACGGTCAGGCCAGCTTGTTTCGTTATGTCTTCAAACCGTGGCGTTGGGGAAGAGGCAACGGTAACTTGAGCGGCGCTGGCAAAGGAGAGCAGAACGCCCAGACTAAGAGCACAAATTCTTCCCATGGGATTTATGCATTTTATAAGGATTCGGACCGGGTTCACAGGGCCAATTTGTCAGGCAGAAGCAGGTTTCGATTCCAGATTTCTAGGCTTCCTAAGCTGTTGTGGCGGTGTCTCGCGGCGCTGCTTCTGCTCGGCCTCCCCACTGCCGGAACAGGGCAAAGGACTCGTAACAGTCCGCCAAAGCTTCCTGGTTTTCAGTTGATCGACGCTACCGCTGCCTCGAAGATTCGTTTTGAGCACGTGGCATCGCCGGAAAAAAGATACTTAATCGAATCGATGAGCGGCGGCGTCCTGTTGCTCGATTACGACCAGGACGGCTGGCTTGACATTTACTTCACGAATGCGCCGACAGTCGAAGGAGCCCTGCGAGGCGAAAAAGCGCGCAGCGCTCTGTACCACAACAATCACGACGGCACATTTACTGATGTCACCGATCACGCGGGACTGGGCTATCCGTGCTGGGCCATGGGAGGAGCTGTCGCGGACTATAACAACGATGGCTGGCCCGACATCCTCGTTACTTGCGAAGAAGGACTCGTGCTCTATCGCAATAACGGGAACGGCACATTCACAGATGTAACTAAGCAGGCTCACTTGATCGATCCGCGATGGAGCACGGGCGCTGCTTTTGCTGACTATGACGGCGACGGCTTTGTGGACTTGATGGTCTCGCGCTACGTCGATTTCGACATGAAGAATCTGCCGAAGTTTGGGATTGGTGCCACATGCCGCTACCGCGGTATTCCGGTGCAGTGTGGTCCTAGAGGAATGAAAGGAGTAGGCGATAGCCTCTATCACAACAACGGCGACGGCACCTTTACCGATGTCTCAAAGAGCTCCGGTGTTGACGATGCCAGCGGCTACTACGGCCTCGGCGTGCTTTGGAGCGACTTCAACGATGATGGGCGTCCCGATCTGTTCATAGCTGACGACTCGACGCCGAACTATCTCTATCGCAACGATGGCAATGGGCACTTCACAGACATCAGCTATATCTCCGGAACAGCAGTGAGCCGTGATGGTGGGGAGATAGCGGGAATGGGAGTTGCTGCCTGTGACTTCAACCATAGTGGCCGGTTTTCCATTTACGTCACTGACTTCGAGGACCAGAGCAACACACTCTACCGCAACGATGATGCAATGAGCTTCACGGAGATTTCGTATGAAGCCGCCATCGGCGCCGCGACAATCCCATATCTTGGATGGGGCACCGGCTGCGTTGACTTCGATAACGATGGCTGGCCTGATTTGTTCGTCGTGAATGGTCATGTCTATCCGCAAGTAGACGCATTAGCGGAGGGAGCGAAGTACCGCGAGCGCAAGCTTGTCTTCCTGAATCAGGGCGATGGGACATTTCGCGACGTCAGTAATCTTGTGGGCAGTGCGGTGATGCGTCCCGAGCCCAGCCGGGGAGCTGCATTCGGTGATCTGGACAATGATGGAAGAATAGATGTAGTCGTCGAAAATATCGATGGCAAGCCGCTGATCCTATATAACGAAGGAAGCTCAGCTAATCATTGGATCACTCTCCAGCTTACAGGTACCAAGAGTAATCGAGCCGCGATCGGGGCAAAGATCAAATTGACCGCCGGGGGAATGACGCAAATTGATGAAATTCGCAGCGGCGGGAGCTATCTCTCACAGAACGATTTGAGAGTGCATTTTGGCCTTGGTTCAGCCACCAAGATCGACTCTGTGGAGATTCGCTGGCCGTCTGGCATGATCGATACATTAAAGAATCTTTCGGCAGACAGGTTCTACGCGGTTCTTGAAGGCAAGGGAGTGGTTGATCGTGAGCAGGTGCGGCCAAGTGTTACTAAACGCGCACCTCAGAGCTAGGAATCTGTCCTTCGACCGTCCACCGCCTGCTTTATCTGAGCCAAGTACTTGCCGACGCCAAGCGCATCATCACGCTTAATCGAAGATTGGAATGCGCGCTCTATTTCTGCAGCAGCATCGGAGGCTGTTTGCAGGCCAAACGTTCCCAGAGATCCTGCCAGGCTGTGGGCTTCTCGCGTGGCCTTTGTTCGGAAATCTTCGGTTAACTGATCGCGCTTCAGACTCTCGATCGCACTCCGAATTGTTTCAATTCGGGAGTACATCAGCGGAAGATGTTTCTGCCAAAGCTTATCGATGTCCTTGAGTAGCCTGTCTGATGAACTCACTTCTATTCCCAATTAAGAATTGCTTTGATTTCATTGGCCAGCGTGAGTGGATTAAAAGGCTTTGCCAAGGTTCCAGCGGCGCCGATAGCCCGCAGGCGTTCTCCTTCGATCGACTGGGCCTTCGCGGTCAGAAATATAACAGGAATCTTCGCAGTGACTTCATCCTGCCGAAGCAGGCGCAGAGTCGCAGGGCCATCCTGATCTGGCATCATGACGTCCAACAGGATCGCATCCGGAACGGTCTTTCTAGCCAAATCGATGGCCGCAATCCCTGAGGCGGCGGAGGAGACTAGCCATCCCGCAGTGGCCTCAAGGCCCACGGCAGTTACTTCACGAATGTCATCCTCATCATCAATCAGCAGGATGTGTTTCGGCATTCGATTCCCGTTCTGAACCGTCCATGTCGGCAGGATCCGCATAAAAAGGCTGCAACTGGGAGCGCTGTTTATCAGCAAGTGGAATTGTGAAAAAGAAGGTGCTCCCTTTCCCGAGTTGGCTCTCTACCCATATCTTGCCGCCGTGCTGCTCCACGATGTTGCGAGAGATCGCCAAGCCCAGCCCGGTGCCTCCGCGCTTGCGTGAATCGGAGGTGTCAACCTGCTGAAACCTCTCGAAGATTGAGTGTCTCTTTCCTTCTGGGATACCTCGTCCATGATCGGAGACTTCAAATCGAGCTTCTCTTTCGGCGGGCTTCGCCAAGACCTTCACAGTACCGCCTGGCTCGGAAAATTTAATTGCATTGCTCAGCAGATTTGTCAGGCATTGCATGATGCGGTCTCGATCTGCGTAGATCAATAGATCTGAATTGTCGCCGGAGAGCTGGATCTGTTGATTCTGGGCCATCGGCCGCATGACCTCGATTGCGTGGTCGATAAGTTCGCGAGCGCTGCACTGCGTCTGCCGCATCGCAATCTTCCCGGAGTCGAGCTTCTCCATATCGAGAATGTCATTGAGCAGACGAATCAGCCGGTCTGTATTGTTCACTGCGATTTCCAGCATGCGCTCGCCTTTTGGATTCACCTTTCCCAATAGACCGGACGCAAGAAGTCCAAGCGAACCATGAATTGACGTAAGCGGTGTCCTGAGCTCGTGGCTCACGACCGATACAAATTCGGATTTCATGCGTTCAACTTCTCGTCGCCGCGTGAGGTCACGGAAAACCAGGACGACCGAGCCAATGACAGCCACCATTGCCAGTACGAGCGCCGAAAGAACAACCAGGAACGCCCGGCGGGCGCTCAACTGTGCGCGTTGATTGCGATCGGCGAGAAGCTGCTCTTCATCGCCTCGCATTCTCACCGTTAACGCCGAGATTTCCATGCTTAATCTTCTGCCAGGGCTAGTGCTTCCAAGGGCTAGCACAGCCTGCAAACCACCGGATTTCCGCACTCGGATCCCCTCTTCCATCGTGTCGAACCTCTTTTGGATAAGGGTATCCAGTGCATTGATATCGCTCTGCTCGGCGGGATTGTCCAGTGTTTGAGTGCGCATCTCCGAGATCAGATCGGGAACTTGCTTCCGAATGTCCTCATATTGCGATTCAAATGTCGAATCGCCTGTGATTACGTATCCTCGGACAGCAGCTTCAGCCTGGGAAATGCGAAAGGAGATTTGCTGCAGCAGTTCCAGCACGATATAGGTATGGGTCACCCACTTGCTATCGTCAATCAAACCGATGATTGTTCGCTGGGAGACGACTCCAACAGTGCCGAGAAGGGCAAGTACGATCACGAAGCCGACCAGGACGGTTCTTTCGACCGTGAGTTTCATCGAGGGATTCTGACCATTGTATCGGGAAGGAACCGCTGTGTAAGAGTTAGTTACCGCGTAGTGGATCAGGACCCGCGTGATAGGCCCATACTAGCAATGCCACGCAAAGTACCAAGGCGGTCTCCAGCAGAAACTCAATCGCGTTCACCTCAGCTCCTGGAACTGCTCGATAATGGCTGGTCCACAATGGGGCACGGGACAAAGCATGCACAAGTGAGTTGTCCGAAGGATGTACCTGGCGCCAGGGTGCAAACATACACAGCAAGACCCACCCTACGATTAGCGAGATGAGAGGCAGCCTTCTGGTTAGAGTTGCGACAGCGGATCGCATCTGTCATTTCAGCTTAGAAAGATCGATTTGCCGCTCAAATCCCACTGAAGTGGTAGAGTCATTCCCAATCCGCGTGTGTTTGACTGTCGTACTGATACAGCATGCTGATTTCCGCCCCCAGAGAACTGGACGTTCCTTCAAATCTCTCTGCCAAATTCCGGAAGCTGCCGGCTCTAATAGATGTTTACGTTCTCGTCGTGGACCAGGTGATGCGGAAGCAGGGCTTCGACCAAGAAAGATGTGAATTCACACCCGAGGAGACTTTGCCGCAGAGCGAGTATTCCTTGGAAAGTTCTGCTCATGCTCTCAGTCGTTGCTGCTTCGAGCCAGCACGGATGGAATCGATCCATTCTCGACCAAAGGCGGAACTGCTCAGTCGATACCAGCCAACAAATGTCAGCTGTGAATTGGAGCTGTTAGTCGCGGCCTGTTAGTCTGCCGATTCCGTTCTGGGTTAAGAACGCTTTGGTGAGGCTAGATCATTCTTCAGAGCGAAAAGAGCCAATTCCAGCCGTGTGGACATACCAACTTTGTCGAAGATGTTCGTCAGATGCCGCTTAACCGTGTCTTCGGTGATGTTGAGCCGCGACGCGATCTCTCGATTGCTGCAGCCCTCGGTCACGAGTGTAATCACCTCGATCTCGCGAGTGGTAAGGCCAAAGTTTCGGGGCTGCCTCTCCGTCGTCAAGGATGCAGAAATCTTAGCTAACACCTTGCCAATGGTTTTTTCCTCGCGGCCATCAACCCAATAATGCCCGTTCAGCACGCAGCGAATAGCCGCTTCGAGTTGAGCGATACTTTTCTTGCTGAGAATACCGCGGGCCCCCAGCTGCAACGCCTGCACAATCTGCTGAGGCCCTACGGACGCGCTGAAAACGATGGTGTGAACCTCGGT
This sequence comes from Acidobacteriota bacterium, assembly GCA_003225175.1. Taxonomy (NCBI): domain Bacteria; kingdom Pseudomonadati; phylum Acidobacteriota; species Acidobacteriota bacterium. The sequence continues at coordinate 109,309 of QIBA01000029.1, read as the reverse complement.
ACCTTTTGAGGAAAGTTCGTGAAGAGCATCGATCCCCGGGAGATTGGGCATCAGCAAGTCCAGCAACAGCACATCAGGATGCAGCCTCTCGACCTCGCCGATAGCAGATTTGCCGTCAACCGCTTCTCCAATGACTTCAAACTCCTGGCCTGCCGATAATTTCGTCTTAACAACCTCGCGGACAATGGGATCATCGTCAGCCAGCAGAACCGAATGCCTTTCTTTTGACGCACGTTTTTCTTGTGATCGGTTCATCGGAGAAAACGTTCAACTGCCGTTGGATAGAATGCCTCGTTTTACCCGATTCCAGATGCATAAAGCAAGCTCTGCAATCAAGACAAGTACCAGAATGGGAGCTGCCTTAACAAGAAGGGAAGCACTGCGGCAAATTGAGAGAAAGCTACTGTTTTTGTGTCTGCCTCCATTTCTCCCATTGGGCATCCGATTGCATCTGCACCGCCCCATGCTTCATGGCCCAGTCGATAAATGCGGTTGGGGCGTCATGCAGTCCGTACAGGTTGGCACCCTTAATCGAACGAATCCGATTCCAGTTGGAATTCTTAAGAGAGGCTTGGCGAAGATCAGCATTGTCGAGCGCGGCGCCCGAGAGGTCGGCCCTGCTGAAGTCTGCTCCTGCAAAATCGGCATCATCCATTTCGGCTCCAGCAAGCGACGCTCCTTGAAAATTGCTTTGCCGAAAATTGGCGGAACGGAAATTGGAATCCTGAAGATCGGCCGATTCAAAGTTACCGTTGCGGATGTCTGCTGCGCTGAAATCCGAGCGCCGCAGACGTGCGTTGGGAAGTGAAATCGACCGTAGAAACGCCCCCGAAACGTCCACGCCGATAAGTGCCACGCCGTCGTGGTTCAATTCTTGCAATGCTTCGATGCGTCCACCACTGCCGCCCTTTCCCTGTGCCGTATTGATGACCTGCCAAGCTTGATAGTGCCGTTGCTTAACGCGGTCTCCCGATTCGCTGAAATAGAAAAACACCACAACAAGAACGGAGAGACTGCTGAGATATTCGAGCACTTCGACAAATGTCCAGCGACTCAGCGCAAACGAGACCCACTCCCATACCCATTCCAGAGAAAAGAAGGGCACAGTCCAGGAGGGCACTTGCTGCTGGCGTTCACGCCACGGAATTGGCCGTTTGCGGGGTTCGCGAAACACGATCATAGAGTCGTTCCTCTGGAGGCGGAGATTGGGCCACGATTGTAGAACCGCAGAATGGAAGTAGAATTCCGAAAATCTGGGATGCAGTGAGAAGAGGAAAGCTACAGGTAGAAGCGGCCAGCAGATTGCCACAGTGTCGTCGCGCATCGTCAACACCCGCAGACAGAAACTGCCGGCCGCGCCCTTCAGGGTTCCCTTCGGTATGGATTTAGACGAATCAGTAACATATTAGTCAACGCGGTTTGACACTGCTCCAGGTGATTCCTAGACTTGAGCTTCAGGGCGTAAGAGGTTCACGTCATGTGCTTTCGCTGGCTTCGTAGGTGCTAATTGGACCAGCATGTGTCGCACCTAACTATTTGGGCGTGAAAGGGCCAATGATGAAGCGGGTTATTAGTGGGATTGTTCTGATATTTTTAGCTTCCTTCAATGCTGTTGCGAGTCATAGATCGATTGCGAATATGTCAATCGCAGGATCAACATTGGAGGCGACGCTGTTCAGCGCCGCGCAAGAACCTCAGCAGCCGGCAGCGCCTTCCGATCGTGCGAAAGGACCCGCTTCAACCGACAGATCCAAAGAGGATCAAACCACAAATTCAGCTACAACTAAGAAGCGGGCGCTCCGGATCGGAGTGGTTGAGATCGCGAGCACCGTTGAGAGCTCCTTTTCAACCGGAGGATTGCAGCAGGAGTTGGTGAACGATCTGAATTTTCTCGGCGCACAAGGAGTGATCCTCTCATCGGAACCTGAGGACCGCGAGGCCGCCCTGGAACAAGCCAAACAGCAGAATTGCGAATATGTCGTTTTCACAATTATCAATGGGTATAAGACAGCGAGCGTTGGACAAAAGCTTGGCAGCGTCTTCAATCGCGGAGCTTTAGGAGGAGTAGGGGGAAGTGGCCAGGGACGCGTAGAGCTGAACGCGAGAGTAAAACTCTTCCAGCCAGACGGCGCCGTCCCACTGTTTGACGGCGACGTCAACTTTCGTCAGAACGACGCCGATGGAACGGCAAGAGGTCTGATGAAGACTGAGGCAAGAAATGTGATGCTACAGATTAAGAAGCTGGAGAGCACAAACTAGCTTCGCATTCCCCGAATGTAGTTGAAGAGGTAAGGCCAGGACTGCTGAGCGCCTCGGGCGGGTTTTGGTTTTCAGTAATATCCCAAAGGCTGAAAAAAGTCGCCGCTCTCGACGAAACCTGCGCGTGATCTTCGGTCCTCTGATCTTGATTTGAGGAAGAACTTATGCTGTAGCGGCCATCTGCACCTTCGATTGTTCCTCACCGAATCGCACCGACACCACCTTCGATACACCCGGTTCCTGCATAGTCACACCGTAGAGCACAGGTGAGGAGCTGATCGTTCGCTTGTGGTGAGTGATCACGATGAATTGCGTGCGATCACTCATCTCTTTCACCAGCTCGGTGAAGCGTCCGACGTTCGATTCATCCAGCGGAGCATCGACTTCATCGAGGATACAGAATGGGCTCGGCTGATATTGGAAGATACCGACCAGCAACGACAACGCAGTAAGCGCCTTCTCGCCGCCTGAAAGCAGCAATACGTTTTGAAGCTTTTTCCCCGGCGGCGATGCAACGATGTCGATTCCGCTCTCCGCAGAATTCTCTTCGTCGGTGAGCTTCATGAATCCATGCCCACCTCCAAAAAGCTTGCGGAATGTTACCTGGAAATTCTCGTTGATCTTTGCAAAGGCCTCATCAAACTTCTGCTTCGAGAACTCGTCGATTTCACGGATCGTGTTCTGCGTATTCTCAATGGAATCGAGCAGATCCTTACGCTGTACTTCGAGGAATTCGTGACGTTGTGCCGTCTCTTTGTATTCCTCCAGAGCCATCATGTTGACCGGACCCATGTTGTCCAGCTTCGTTCGCATCTCGCGATAAAATGCTTCTTCCTGCGCGAGCGCTTCGCCTTCGATTGTCGCGATGGAGGTGTCGCCCAGCAGAATGTCGCTTGTGATCGACAACTCCTGGAGACAACTCTCAGACATATGGTGCATGTCTGACTGTAACCTTGCCAGCGTCGCCGCCAGCTCGCTCTTGCGATCGCGGGCAGCGTCGAGTTCCTGTCGCGCAGTTTTCAGAGCAATGTCAAGCTCCATGCCAAGCAGGCGTGTCTGTTCTGCTGTTCGTTGTAGTTCGGCAGCCTTCAACTCTCCGCCTTCGCGGTCTGCCTGTAGTGAGATCAGTGCCTCCGCCAAACGAACGTTTTCCGCTTCGCGCTCCTGCTTCTCCGCCGCTGCGTTCGCGATCTGCGATTCCAGAGCCTCAATTCTTGAGCGCACTTCGGTGACCATGCGATTGATTCTCTCGAGGGCAGTGGCGGCTGCGCGGCGCCGCTCTTCCAATCCGGCGAGGCGGGCCTTTGCCTCCGCCGCGCGTTGCAGGGCGCTATCGCGTGTTGCGCGATTTTCGGCGAGTGCTTGCTGCGCGTTATCCAACTCCAACTGCAGTTGACATTGGTTGACTTCGTGCCGCTCCAGTTCTTCTCGTTTGAACGCCAGCAACTCTTTTTTGCCCGATTGCTGTTGCTGAATCCGATCCATCTCAAGACGGAATTGGTGCAGCCGGTGTTCCGTCCGCGAAAGCTCGGCTTCCATTTGCTTGAGCGCCACGCCGGAGCTATAGGCATCCTTCTCCGCTTCGCGCCGTTCATCCTGTAATCGTTCCAGCAGGGCAGCGAGTTCAGCTACTTCTCTCGCGAGCATCTGAACACGGAGCTCCTCATTGCGCAGTGCGCCTTCCAAGGCTTGTACGGTGCGGCTGATATCACGCAGCTCACGTTTCAGCGACAGAGGCCCCTCCGTGCGTTGCTTGCCACCTGTCACCGTGACGTTATGGAAGGTTTCCCCGGAGGGTGAGAGGAAAAATGCGGCTGGATTTTCAAGTGCCAGTTCGCGGGCTACCGCCGAATCGGGAGCGATGTAGCCGTCGCGCAGCTTCGGCAAGATTACTTCCAGCGACTTGCCAAAGCCGTTCAGGACGCGAATGCAGCGCGTGAGCGGCACGATGGATTCGCCCGCCGGAGCACGCTGTGCGTTCTCGTCTACTGCAAACGAAAACTTCGCCTGAGAGTCGTTCGGATGGACCAGGAAGGTTGCGCGGCCATCGGCGTCGCCCTTGAGCAAACGCATGCCTTCCTCGGCCGCGTTCCACGATTTGACTACGATGTAGTTCAACTCGTCGCGGAAGAAGTCATCTATCACGGTTTCATACTGGTCATCGACTTCGAGAAAGTCGGCAAGCACTCCGGCAGGAGCTAATCCACCTTCCAGAGCGTTTGCTTTCAGCAATCGCTTCACCGACTCAGTTGAATAGCCGTGATCTCTGAGCAAAGCGTCGATCGATGCCTTCTTTCCCGTGGCGGTTGCAAGTTCGCCGCGGAGTCCGTCGACATGGCGCTTGCATTCCAATTCCAGCGCGCGCTTTTCTTCAAGACTAGTTCGGACTTCCGCGATGCGGTCCGATAATGCGTTCACCGTGTCCGTGATGGACTCGAACTCCATTGTCACTTGGCCACGCCGACCTCCGAGCGATTCGGCTTCGGCGGTAGTTGCTTCTGTCTCAGACGCAATCCGCTCTCGTTGTGCGGCGAGTGACGAGAGATGATCTTCGGCCTGTAATATTTCGCTCCGGACTCGGCTTACTGCCGACATCACTTCCATTGCCGATCTGCGACGCTGTTCCTGGTGTTGTTCTAAATCGAAGAGCTGCCGTCCGGCTTCGGCTACCTGCTCCTGCTCAAATCGATATTGCTGCTCCGCGAGTTCGACATCTGCTGCCGCGGACTCGAGCACCGCTCGGTTATCGACTTCCTCGGCCGCCAGTTCTTCGAAGCGAATTTGAATCCGCTCAAGTTCGGCCTGATTCGCCACTGTTTGGGCTGCCAGATCGGCGCATCGCTCCTGGTTGTTACTGCGGCGAGAGCTAATGCGGCCACTCTCAATTTCGATGGCTCCTAACCGTTCTCGCACTATGTGGATTTCACCATCGATTGCGTATCCGCGTTCTACGGCCGCCGTATGCGTCGTCTCCATTTCGGCGAGCGACGCATTGCGGGTGTTTAGTTCATCGGTGAGAGCCTGAATCCGTTCTTCGAGAGCAGCGTTCTCGCGCGTCATATGCGTGAGCTTGCTGGCGAGCACGATCCGCAGTTTCTCGCGCATCTCATCGCGCAGCTTGCCATAACGCTCAGCTTTCGCCGCCTGACGCTTGAGCGAGTTCATCTGCCGCGTGACTTCATCAAAGATGTCGTTGATGCGCGAGAGATTTTGGCGCGATTGCTCCAGCCGAAGCTCGGCGAGACGCTTCTTGGTTTTGAATCTTGTAATTCCTGCAGCTTCTTCGAGGATGGCACGGCGATCGTGAGGCTTGCTCGAGAGAATCTGTCCGATGCGTCCTTGTTCGATGATCGCGTACGACTCAGGTCCTAGACCCGTGCCCATGAAGATGTCCTGAATGTCGCGTAGCCGGCACAGCTTTCCATTCAGCAGGTATTCGCTTTCACCTGACCGGAACAGCCGCCGTGTGACAACGATCTCGCCCGCCCGAAATTGTGCCTTAAACTTCCGACGCCGAATCTTGAGGACCACTTCAGGAGTTGCTGACTGTTCTGTCGGACTTCCCGATTCGGGATTCTCTGCGGCAGCGGCCTCGGGTGCTTCGACATCGCTGGTTGCCATTTCGGTTTGACCATCTTCTGAAAGCTCTGCGGGAGCTTCTGCGACGATGTTTCCTTCGGCGCCAATGACCTGTCCCGGCCGAGCTTCCTCTTCAGCTCGCGCCGCGTCCTCTGCTGCAAATGTGCGCACTCTGGCTTCGTCCCAGTCCTCGCCTGACAACTCATCCTGGATCTCGATTTCCGGCGTGCCGCTGGAATCACCCTCATACACTTCGGGGTCGATCAGCGTGAGAGAAACTTCAGCCATCCCTGTGGGCTTGCGGTCGCGGGTTCCGGCAAAGATCACGTCCTCCATGCGTGCCCCGCGCAAAGTGCGCGCAGACTGCTCGCCCAGCACCCACGAGATCGCGTCGGAGACGTTCGACTTGCCACAGCCGTTGGGACCAACGATGGCGGCAATCCCGTCGCCGTGAAATTTGAGTTCGGTACGGTCGCAGAAGGATTTGAAACCAAGGATTTGTAGCTTCTTCAGCTTAAGCACAGGGCTCTCCTTTGGGCAGGAAAGAAGGGATCTCAACGCCGGAAATACCATGGTTCAAACGAACCATAAAAAGCGGCAATTCCGTGATCATAAGAAGGCGTTTACTCAAATGGTTCCACTCACGGACACCGCGGCGAAAGACAGCAGCCCAACTCAGTAGCGACGTGGTCACTTTACGATTGGGGGTCTTCGCCGTCAATACGAGGACCCAATATATTGTGGATATTGCGTCACGAACACAGGATATCGCATCTGTGTTGCAGCAGATGAGTAAAGTCGCCATTCTCGGGGAAGTGCGAGAATCGTCGAGAGCTGTGGAAATCTTAACAGAATTCGGCTGCTTTGCCCCGTAAAAAGCGATCTTGACTGCGGTGAGTAAAAGGAAGACCGGGCTCTCAGTGTGCCGAGAGAGCAGAAGGGCGATCGTTTCGGTATAAGATTTGGGCGCGCTATGAAGAAGCAGCGTCGACACTTGAATGTTGTTCTTAGGCCCGAGCCAGAAGGCGGTTTCACGGCGGTCGTTCCTGCGCTGCCCGGCTATGTCACTTGCGGTCGGACGCTCGCCAGGGCTCGGACGATGGCGAAGGACACCATGACCGGTTACATCGAGAGTCTCAAAAAACGCAACGAACCTGTGCCTGGCGACGAGGAGACGCTAGTTACGTCGCTGGATCTTGAGTATGCCGAAGCTGCCCGCGATAAGCCGGGAGCAGTTATCACCTTTCTTGAGCAAGACGGAGTTATTCTCGATCACGTTTCAGGAAGCCCTCACATCTTGTAGCATCCCGCTTCGAAACGTCGCGCTCTTGTCCCTAAACACAATCGTGATATTCCAACGGGTACTTTGGTGGCGTTGTTACGAGACGCGGGCTTTACGCGGGACGAGTTGATTCGCTTTTGGCAGTAGCCTTGTCCGCCTGGTGACTTCCCCCTGTTAAAATCGCGCCCGTGCCCAGCCTAACAGCCCTGTCAGCAACGCTGCTGGTTTCTTCGTTACTCCTTGGACAATCAACTCAAAAAAAGACCGGATCAGCACCACATCACGGCACGTCGCGTTTTGCCAAGCCGCCGTATCTGGTCCCCGATCTCGCCGAGCGGTTAGCCAAATACAAGCGAGTTGTGATCCCGTTCGATAAGTCGAAGCTTTCGTCGCGCGAACTTCAGATGGTCATCAGACTTGTGGATGCAGCGAGGTACATCGATGAGATTTTCTGGCGCCAGAACGATCCCGACGGATTGGAAGTTTACAAGCGTCTGGAGAAGTCTCAGACTCCCAAAGACGTTCAACTGCGCCGGTTTCTGATGATCAATGGCAGCCGCTTCGACTTGACGAATGACAACAAACCGTTTATCGGAACGCAACAGATGTCGCCGGGACGCGGCGTGTATCCGGAGGGACTCTCGCGCGAGGAACTGGAGAAGTACGTTGTAGCGCATCCGGAGCAGAAGGATGAACTCTACAGTCCTTACACGGTAATCCGCCGTAATGGGAATGGCCTTGACGCGATTCCATACCACGTTGCTTATCGTCAGTTTCTGATTCCTGCAGCGAAGGCTATTCGCGAAGCCGCCGATTTTTCGGAAGACAAAGCCTTTGCCGACTTCCTTCGCCTTCGCGCTGACGCCTTCCTTTCGGACGATTACTACAAGAGCGACCTCGCCTGGGTCGATCTGCAGAATCCGAAGTTTGACGTGATCATGGCGCCCTATGAAACCTATATCGACGGCGTTCTAGGTGTTAAGACTTCATATGGCTCTGCCGTGATGATCCGCAATGAAGCGCAGAGCGCGAAGCTCGCAACATATCAGCAGCACGTGCCTGAGATTCAGGACGCACTGCCGCTCGCGCCAGAAGACCGTCCATCCAAGGCTGGTCAGCCCACGCCGATGGAGGTCCTCGACACGCCATTTCGCGGCGGAGACCTGCGTCACGGCTATCAGGCTGTCGCTGATAACCTCCCTAACGATCCACGCATTCACGAGCAGAAGGGAACGAAAAAGATCTTCTTCAAGAACTACATGGATGCGCGTGTGAACTACGTAATTCTGCCGCTTGCCAAGAGCATCATGGATCCGCAGCAGGCGGCGCAAGCGAGCGCGGAGGGATATATGGCATCGACGGTCATGCATGAGATTTGCCATGGACTTGGTCCTGCGTACTCGCGTACCTCCGCGGGCCGAAAAGATATTCGGGAGGCGCTGGCCGATGTGTTTCCTGGATTGGAAGAAGCGAAGGCTGATGTTGTGGGCATGTATAGTTTGAAATTTCTAATGGACAAAGGCGTCTTACCTAAAGAACGCGAACAGGAGTACTACGCGTCCTACGTCGCCGGAATTTTCCGCACGGTGCGTTTCGGCGTAGGCGAAGCGCATGGCCGGGCCGAGATGATGGAGTTCAACTACCTTAGCGAGCAAAAGGCAATTACTCGCGATCCGTCGGGCCGATATCACGTCGATTACACGAAGATGCCCGATAGCATCGCGGCACTCGCGAAAGAATTACTGGAACAAGAAGCCACTGGAGATCGTAACCGAGCCAGTGCCTGGTTCCAGAAATATGCCGTAATGCCGAGTGAACTCAGATCGAGTCTTGCGCAATTGCGCAAGGTGCCGGTTGATGTTGATCCCGTGCAGCCTTTTCCCGAAAAGGTTCAATAAAGGAGATCCATGCACAATATCGAAAAGCGGAAGTACGAGCGCGTTTCAATCCCAGGCGAGTCGGGTGCTTACATCGAGGACGCTAATGGAAAGCGGCTAGGCTCGCTGCGCGTAATCGGACAAGGTGGTCTCTTCTGTGAGTGCGATCCCAAAAGCTATCGTCCCGGAGAAGTGGTTCTGTTGCGCATCGTCGATCCCAGCGAGGGAATAGAGCGCAATCTGAGCTGCGAAGTTCGCTATACCGAGGATAAAGGGATTGGCTTTGCCTTCGAGGACCTGGGGCCGGACTCTGCAGTTGAAATCGGCGTCATCATCGGGAAGTACTACTCGGCACGGGAAAAGTAGCGACTCAAATCTGATCGAGAGGGCGCAGCATGACAATCGCGATTTCACTTGTGCTTGGCTTTTTGACTGGCATCTTGTCGGGGATGGTGGGAATCGGCGGAGGCATCATAATTATTCCCGCCCTGGTCTACGGATTCCATATGAACCAGCGCCGGGCGCAGGGTACGTCGATCGGTGTTTTGCTTGCCCCGATTGGAATTCTCGCCTTCGTCGAGTACTACAAGGCCGGCAACGTCGACGTGAAGATCGCCTTGCTCATCGCTCTAGGCTTCTTTTTCGGGGCGTATTTCGGTGGCTCATGGGCTCAACAGATACCGCAGAATGTTCTTAGAAAGATGTTTGCCGTCCTGCTTGCGGTTACCGCAGCGAAGATGTTTTTTCAGAAATAACCGTTCTGACTCGGGACTGCGAACGGAAGTACAGGAAGACGGGAATTCCGGCCAAGATCACGGCGCTTCCCAAGAGCGATCTCTTTAAATTCTCCGTAAACGTCGAATACAGCAGGAAGGCCGCAGCCACAATGAAGATTGCAGGCAGCACTGGATACCCCCACGCGCGATATGCTCGTTTCACGTCGGGCATTCGCTTGCGAAAGATGAAGATCGTGCTGGCCGCAATCATGTAGAAGAGCCACTCGGCGAAGATCGCTATGGAAAAAAGCTGCTGAAAGCGTGAGATCAGGAGCAGCAAAATGCAGGACAGCACAGCCTGGATGACCAGAGCCTTTCCCGGAGTGAAGTATTGTGGATGCACTTCCGCTAATGCGCGAAAGAAATAGCCGTCACGAGCCACGGCGAAGGGCACTCTCCCACCACTCATGACTGTGCCATTGAGACCCACGAGCATCGACAAAGCCATTCCTGCCGACACCACAGCCGCACCCACTGCGCCGATTGCAAGTCGCGTCGCCTCTGATGCAGGCCGTTCTGAGCCTGCGACCTGCACTGCCGGCAACACATACTGCACGGCGGCGTTTGTAGCCATGTACAAAGCAGCAACAGCCAACACGCCAACGATCAGGCCGAGCGGGATGTTGCGCTCAGGACGTTCGATCTCTTCACTTACCATGTTGAGGTCGTTCCATCCATCGTATGCCCATAGCGCAGCAACCAGGGCTAGCATGAAGCCCTTCACGCCGCCTATAGCTCCGGAATAAGCGGTCGAGAAGTTGGAAAAGGTTCCGCCGCTAAAGCTAAACGCGATGCCCACAATCGCGGCGATCATCAACACCTTGAGCCAAGTAAAGATGTACTGGAAGTCTCCGGCTTTTCGAACTCCGATGTAGTTCAAACCGGAGATCGCGATAGTCACGAGAATCGCCCCGAGTTGTGCCCACATGATCGCAAATGGTGTCGAGATCGCGTTGCTCGTAAGGAAGTGAAACGCGTTGAATGTACCCAAGATTCGCATCAGGCCAGTGGTGATCGTCGCAATAGAAGCGGGCTTTGCTATTACGAACCACGTCCACGCATACAGAAAGCCCGCAAGAGGTCCATATCCGTCGCGAACATAAACGTACTCGCCGCCCGCTTGCGGTTTGAGCGCTCCCAATTCGGCATAAGTGAGGGCTCCAAAGATCGAGAGAAGTCCGCCAACGATCCAAGCAAAGTAAACCAGTTTCGGCGAGCCTACGGCCTGCATCATTTCTTTTGGAACAAGAAAGATCCCGCTGCCGATAATGGTGCCGACCACGATGGCGATCGCATGGCGCAAGCCGAGCACTCTCGGGAGTTGGGCGGATTCTGTTCTAGCGATCACCGGGCTAAGCACGGACTCTCTGCAGCGATGGCGATGTAACGGCACTCACTGAATATCCGACAACGAATGTCACCACCGTTCCAATAGCTACTAGCCATGTATAAGAGATGCGCAAGCCGGTCCAACTCGCAAAGTGAGCTGCGCCCAGCCAGAGGTATAGATTGATTGCCAGTCCGCATACCATGCCGGCAATCGCTCCATTCTCGGTAGCACGGCGCGTGAGAATGCCAAGCAGAAAGACTCCGAGCAGCGAACCGTAAGCCACGGAAATGATCGTCAGGCCAATTTCAACCACGCGCCCTCCGTGCCTGGACAGCAACGCGAGGCCAAACAGCACGATTCCCCAAAGCACAGTTGCAAAACGGGAAATGGCAACGCGGCGTTGTTCAGTTGCCTGTGGACGAAGACGCAAGTAGAAATCCACGACCGTTGTCGAAGAAAGCGAGTTCAAAGCTGCGCTCAAGTTCGACATTGCAGCAGCCAGGATCGCGGCGATCAGGATTCCAGAGATTCCGTGTGGCATGCGGTTGACAATGAATGTCGGAAAAATACGGTCGGAGCTGGCAAATGCGGTCAAAGGAGGAAAGAGCTTGTAGAAAGCAAATAGGGAAGCACCGACTAATAAAAAAAGTCCAAACTGAGTGAAGATGAAGATACCGCTCGACAACAAAGCGAGCTTTGCCTGGCCCTCGTTCTTCGTTGCCAACAAGCGCTGCACCATCAACTGGTCCGTGCCGTGGGTGGAGGTTGTCAGGAAAGTGCCGCCTATCACTCCGGCCCAGAAGCTGTAGCTGTTCGAGGGACTGAAGCTGAAATCGAAGATACGAAACTTGCCAGCGCTGCCTGCGATGTGATCTACGACGCTCCAGCCTCCAGGTACCAAATGCAGGATGGTGAAGAATCCGATGATGGTGCCGGCGACGTAGATGGTCATCTGCACTACGTCGGTCCAAACTACCGCCGACATGCCTCCCTCGAACGTGTAGACCAGCGTCAGCAGCGTAATAATTGCGACGGAAATAATATCCCGAATTTCCGGCGTGATCCCGAAATGGGCAAAGATACTGCTGAGTGCGATGCCGACAACGATAGAAATTGCCCAGACGCGGACGCCTTCCGCCGCTGCGCGCGTCGCCAGGAAGAGTCCGGCAGTAAAGCGATGCAGGCGAGCTCCAAAACGCGCGTGGATGAGCTGATAAGCAGTGTAGAACTCTCCCCGAAAGTATTGGGGTATGAAGATAATGCAAATCATCACCCGCGCGATAAGATAGCCGAGCACAATTTGCAGGAAGCCAAAGTCGCGGTCGTATGCCAGGCCAGGAATGCTGATCACAGTCAACGTACTGGTTTCAGCAGAAACTATCGACAGCGAGATCGCCCACCAGGGGATATTGCGGTCCGCCAGAAAGTAGCTTTTGAGCGAACGGTCGGCAGAACGAAAGCGAATTCCAAATAGCGTAATGCCAAGGAGGTAGATCGCGATCAGGGCGAGGTCGAGGGCGTTCAGTCCCATGCAGAATATAAGGTCTCATGACAATACAGCACTCAAGAATGCGTGGGAAGGTATGTTTTTGAGCGTGGTCAGTTGCCGGCGCTAACGGACGCTTGACAGAGCTTGTCCTATTGCTTCGGCGTTGTAGCTTTTAATTCTTCGAGTTGCTTAAGCTTCTCGCGGATGCTCGGCGAATTGGGAGCGTTGGGTGCCATAGTGAGATACGCCTTTGCCTGTTCTACGGCTCCAGCAAAATCCTGTTTTTTCGCGAGAATGTCCCCCAAATAGAGAACTGCCATTGGTCTTCTGTGCTCAGTGTCGAGCGAGAGAAACTTGCGAAGGTTGCGTTCGGCACCGTCCATCTTGCCCAAGTTGAAACTACCAACTCCGCTAAAAAAATACGCTTCCGGGTAGGCGAGTGGAGCAAGTCTGTTCACTTGCTCGCTTAAGCGAACCGTCTCCTTCCAATTCTGCTGGTTCGCGGCAATCACAGCGAGTCCGAAGTATGGCTTGGCATATTGAGGATCGGACGCAATGGCTTGCGTGTAGTCTTTTGTCGCCGTGTCCAACTGCCTGGAACTCTGGTGAATCATGCCCAGCAGTGCCCATGCAGCGGCGAATTTGGGGTACTCCTGCACAGCTTTGTCGAGTTCCTTTTCGGCATCCTTCAAATTTTCTTTGGAGATGTCTTTTTGCGCTTTTTCATAGGCCTTGCGGGCACTCGGCGGCGCCTGCATCGTTGTCAGGCTGATGGTGGTCCCGCTGCCTCCTCCCAAATGCTGAAGAGTAATGGTATCCATGCGTATCTCACCAAAGCTGCCCTCTACACGAATCATTACATTGCTGGATTGAAACCCGGGAAGCAGGGCGCGAAGCTCACAACCGATGAGCTCGCGCGGGTTCACACCGCCAAGTCCGCTTGCTCCCGGAGCTCCCATGCTGGAACGACTCCCCGAGCCAAAACCACCTGCGCCGCCACTCTCAGAGACATCCTGCAGCTCGAAGTTTTGGCCGAGCTGAATCTGGTAGTGCCCTTTGGAGTCGGTGTAGCCCTCCTTGTGAGCTGATCCGCCACACACTTTCTCAATAGCGACCGGCTCCGGAGGCGATGTTCCATCCTGGAGAACCACGCTGCCAGAAATGTAAAGGATCTGACGTTCCGTCTGAGTATTCGGGAATCCCGTACCGGGCTGCGGAAAAGTTGGCGTAGTCGGTGTGCTCGGTCGGGTTCCACTAGAAGGGGTTCCGCTGGAACCGCTAGGACGCTGGGCGACCGTTGCTAAGCAAAAGCTAAAAATCGAGGCAAATGCAAGTGTCGAGCGGATGATGGAGCTTTTCATGAACGCGCCCCTCTTTTCCGGTCCGGAAACCCTGGCCTGATTCGCCTATGTTACGCCGATTCCGGCGACTTGGATGAGAAACTCACGGCCCGTGGGACGGGACGGCTTGGGTCCAACCGAAAGAAGTATCAATTCAGTCCAGAGTTCCGGACAGATTCTTTAGGATGCGGAATCAGGAAGATGGCGCGCCCTGAGAGATTCGAACTCCCGACCTTCTGATTCGTAGTCAGACGCTCTATCCAACTGAGCTAAGGGCGCGATTAGCGCAATGAGATGCCTAAAGAGGAAGAACTTTCGTGGACAAAAAATTATAGCAGAGCGGACTCTGCAGCACCGGAGAGCTGCTGCTAAATGCTTGTCAACAAAGACGATTTCCACAGGAAGGTTCGGGCATAGATTCTTGAATTCGGGCCCGCCCATTCTCGGTGCAGTGCCCGAGCAAAACCTACACTCCGTACCAGCGACTTCCAGAAAAGTTTACCAAGTACGCTCTCGCCCCGTTCCCCTAAGTCCTGCATTTTGAGTGAGTGGCAGTTGGCATTGGGGATGCTTTCTTCCACGACAGACGAAGTGGCGCGCAACGGGACGCTCTTGAGACTTACTCGGCCAGAGGATCTCTTGAGCGTCTCTTTGCTTTTGGGCAACCCTGTTCCAAACAACGTTACCTAGCATTTCTGCTTAGACGAATTCAACCTTTTCTCGAAGATCCATTCCCGCGCGGCGCAGAATTGCCGCAACCGTTTCTTCATTCAGACGAGATGCGTCATATTCGACACGCACGGTCTGCTGCGCTTCATCGAATTCAATTTTCCTTATGCCATAAACCTCTCGCGCATAAGTTAGCGCACGCAATTCGTTCTCTCCAGGCGGCGTGCCATAACGAAAAGCTACGTCGAGCTGCGTCATTGGGTTGAATTCCTCCAGAGATTCACAACCAAGCTACAGCAGAAAACAGGCATTTGCGAGCTGGTGATTCTTGCAAGCGCGCTTGAACTTGGGGATTCCACAGGTGCGGTATATGGTACTCAGAAAACAACCTTCCATATCGAGAAACTCAAATGAACTATCTGCTGAAAACCGAAGCTTCCGCTTACTCGTTTGCTGACCTTGAGCGCGAACAAACCACTATCTGGGACGGTGTGACCAATCCGGTCGCCGTAAGGAACCTTCGCAACATGAAGAGTGGCGACCAGTTGGTGATATATCACACGGGAGACGAGAAATGTGCCGTTGGAACTGCTTCAGTGGTCTCTGTCGATCCTTCCGATACGAAGAATCCCAAGGTAAGAATCAAAGCCGGCAAGCCAATCTCGCAACCTTTGAGCCTGGGAGACATCAAGCAGAAGAAAGCGTTTGCGGATTCGCCGCTGGTGCGGCAGGGCAGGCTGAGCGTAGTGCCACTCAGCGATGAGCAATACAAACTCCTGACTGGGTCATGAAAACATGCAGAACGAACTGAAAACTACGCCCGGCTCGGTGGTCGATCCCGTGTGCGGGATGCAGGTTGATCCTGCGCATGCCCGTGCGATTAGGGAGCACGGGGGCAATCACTATTTTTTTTGCTGCACCTCATGCGCAGAGCGATTCAGTGCTGATCCAGAAAAATATCTCAAAGCGTCGACACAGCCTTCCAGGGAATTGGTTCAGTTAGGCACAACGTCACCTCATGTCAGTAAGCAGCCCACGAGGCAGGAGGTAGCTAAACCCCCGACGTCACCCAAATATTTTTGCCCCATGGATCCGGAGGTCATTTTTACGAAACCGGCTTCGTGTCCCAAATGCGGAATGGCTCTGGAGCCGGAGCTGCTGAGCGCCACAACAACCGAGTACGTGTGCCCAATGCATCCGGAGGTTCTCTCCAACCGGTCCGGAGTCTGTCCGATCTGTGGCATGGCGCTTGAGCCACGCATTGCAGTAGGCGCAGCGGAGGAAGACGATGACGAGCTGCGCAGCATGCGCTTGCGTTTTTGGGTTGGCCTCGCTCTTACCATTCCTTTGCTCGTGATCAGCATGGGCGGCATGCTGAGGTCGGGCGGGCTGCATGAGTTCGATATGACGCGGGCTTCAGCATGGCTTCAGCTCGCCCTCGCAGCCCCCGTTGTTCTTTGGGGAGGCGCTCCTTTTTTTGAAAGAGGATGGAATTCCATCCGCAGTCGCAATCTCAACATGTTCACCCTGATTGCGATGGGTACGGGTGTCGCATTCCTCTACAGCCTCGTCGTGACGATTCTGCCTCGGGGGCTGCTGGCCAGAATCGCTCAAGGCATCGGACGCGCGGATCTCTACTTCGAGGTCAGCGCATCCATTACTGTCCTGGTTCTTCTCGGACAAGTCATGGAGCTACGCGCGCGCAAGGAGACCAGCGGTGCGATTCGCGCTCTCCTGGACCTGTCACCAAAGACTGCCCACAGAATTCAAGAATCGGGGAAAGACATTGATGTTCCAGTCGCGGACATTATCTTGGGCGATAGACTGCGTATTCGTCCTGGCGAAAAGGTACCCGTTGATGGGCGCGTAGTAGAAGGGAAGAGCAGTGTCGATGAATCGATGGTTACTGGTGAATCCCTGCCGGCGTTTAAGCAGCCAGGCGGCCAGATAATCGGTGGCACTCTGAACGGCACTGGATCGCTACTGATGGTTGCCGAGCGTGTGGGCAGCGAGACATTATTGGCGCAGATCGTAGCGATGGTTGCCTCGGCACAGCGCAGCCGCGCGCCGATTCAGCGTCTTGCTGATCAGGTAGCTGCCATTTTTGTCCCGGCAGTAATTGTGTGCGCCGCCGCCGCGTTTTTGGGTTGGTTCTTTTTTGGTCCGGAACCTCGCTTCGCTCATGCCTTGGTTAGCGCCGTGGCAGTACTCATCATCGCCTGTCCTTGTGCACTGGGATTAGCTACGCCGATGGCGATCATGGTTGGAACAGGAGAAGGCGCTCGTCACGGTGTGCTCGTGCGAGATGCGCGCGCGCTTGAGGCTATGGAGAAGATCGACACACTGATTGTTGACAAGACCGGAACTTTGACGCTGGGGAGGCCGGAAGTTACTGACGTTAAGGTCTTCGGCAACGTCTCCGAGAAAGACGTCTTGCAGGCGGTCGCCAGCGTGGAATCCCAAAGTGAACATCCGATTGCCGGTGCGATCCTGCGAGCTGCGCAATCGTTTGGATTGAGTCTGCTGCCGGTGTCGGACTTCGAGTCAGAAACTGGGAATGGGATTACGGCAACGTTGACTGCCACCGCTCGTCGCTTGCGGCTGGTAATTGGAAGCGCCGAACAAATGCGGAGAGCAGGTGTTGATGTGAGCTCTGCTGAAAGCGTGGCGCTACAACTGCGCACTCAGGCAAAAACCGTGCTATTTGCTTCGATGAATGGGGAACTCTCCGCACTGATTGCAGTAGCCGACCCAATCCGGGGGTCGACGCCAGATGTAGTGAAGGAACTGAGTGCGCAAAGAGTTCATGTCATCATGGCCACGGGCGACAATCGGACAACTGCCGAAGCCGTAGCTCGGCAGGTTGCCGTTGGGGAAATTCAGGCCGAAGTCACGCCTGAAGGTAAGGCTGAGCTCGTGCGCGATCAGCAATCGCGCGGCCGACGAGTGGCGATGGCTGGAGATGGCATCAATGACGCGCCTGCGCTGGCGCAGGCCGATGTTGGAATTGCGATGGGGACCGGTACCGATGTCGCTCTTGAGAGTGCCGATATTGCTTTGGTCAAGGGAGATTTGCGGGGCATCCTGCGGGCACGCCGGCTCAGTAAGGCGGTTATGCGCAACATTCGCCAGAATCTGTTCTTTGCTTTTATTTATAACGCGGCTGGGATCCCACTGGCTGCGGGGGCGCTTTACCCAGTATTTCACATGACGCTTAATCCGATCTTTGCCGCCGCTGCCATGAGTCTGAGTTCCGTTTCAGTGATTACGAATTCGCTAAGGCTGAGGCGGATATCGCTTTAGAGGTCCCGTCCAACATATGTTCAGAAAGAGCGAGATTAGCAGACACTTTTGAAACGGCCTGGAATTCCTTGAATTCTGCCCAAATCTGCGAAATTTGCTTCAAGGGCAGGGAACTAACGGGACTTCTGCGGATTTCTCCGCAAGCCATCCTGAACAAAGTTCTTAGAATTGTTTTGCTGCGCACTCAAATAAATAATTGGGGAACCTCCGGGAAAATTGCGGCGAGATCCCTTCTGCTCACGGCCAAAGGCCCATGAGAGGTTTTTAGGATTCCGTCCGCAATCCCTCGAGATACGCCACAATAGCAGGACTAGTCCACTCGACCGGCCCAATAAACTTGCGCCGGACTATACCTTTGCGGTCGATGATGTATGTCTCCGGCCAGCCGGAGGTCCCATACGTGTCGCTACTCTTCTGAGCGGGATCGTTGACTGTAATCAGGTCAACATTGTGATCCCGAATGAACTTCCTGTACATATCTGGATCGTGGTCGGTAGCCACCGCCAGAACGGTCACGCGATCGCGCATGTTGTGCTGCATCTGGATCAGCGACGGCATCTCCTCGATGCAGGGAGCGCACCAGCTCGCCCAGAAATTCAGGACAACAACTTGCCCCTTGTAGTCATGCAGCGATAGAGTCCGCTGCGAATCTGAAACCGTAAAATCGGGCGCTGAATGACCAACGAGCTCTGGCCGCGCACCCCGGTCGCATCCCTGCAACACCATAAAAAATGCAACGGATAGGAGCCTTAAGACTCTGATACACAGGGGAGCAGAGCTCACGCTACGTATAATAAATCCAACGGAAACGAACTCAAGGCACAAGCATGGTCTATCTCACGCGGAAGGCTGAGTTTTCCGCCTCGCACTTCTATCACAATCCCAAATTGTCACCGGAAGAAAACCAGCGCATCTTCGGCAAGTGCAACAATCCGCATGGGCACGGCCACAATTACACGCTGGAAGTCACTGTGGCTGGTGAGGTTGACGAGCGCTCCGGCTTCGTCATGGACCTCAAGAAGCTTAAAGACCTCATGAACCATGAAGTGATCGACGACCTCGACCATCGGCACCTGAATAAGGAAGTTCCCGAGTTTCGCGACAAGATTCCCACCACCGAAAATCTTGCGATCGTCATCTGGAACCGCCTGGCGGGAAAGCTGAACGGAGCCAAACTGCATCGGGTGCGCCTTTACGAAACGGACGACCTCTTCGTGGACATCTACGGTGAACCATGAAGGTCCATCTCACAAGGCGGTACAAGTTCTCAGCCTCTCACCGGCTGCATTCGCCTCATTTCAACGACGCTGAGAACCGCGAGATGTATGGCAAATGCAACAATCCATATGGTCACGGTCACAACTATAAGGTCGAGATCACGGTCAGCGGGCAACCTGATCCGGAAACAGGAATGATCTGCAATCTGGCCGATCTGGATGGCTTCGTTGATACGGTCGTTATGCCGATGTTCGAGTTCAGCAATCTCAACCAGTTAGATAAATTTCGGAACCTCGTGCCTACTACTGAGAATCTTTCGCGTGAGTTGTTTCATCTCTTTCGCGATCACTTCAAGCTGGCCATCGTTGAGAAGGTCCGGATTGAAGAAACGATGATGAATTCTTTTGAGTACGCAGGCGGCCGGCAACTTGGCCCGGCTGCAGTTCCAAAACGGGTAGAAGGATGAAGGGAGATCGAGTGAAAGGCAGTGCAGCAAAGCGCGTAATGACCATGCCGAAGACGACACTGCAGGAAAAAGATCAAGCGGAAGCCGCTCTCGAGAAAGCTTATCTCGAAGTAATCGAGAGAATCGGGGAAGATCCGGATCGCGACGGCCTCAAGCGAACTCCTGAGCGCATGGCAAAGGCCATTCGGTTCCTCACTCGCGGCTACCAGGAAGATCCTGCGCAGCTTCTTCGCGGAGCTCTTTTCGAAGTCGACTATGACGAGATGGTCATCGTCAAAGACATCGAAATGTTTAGCCTTTGTGAGCACCACATGCTGCCGTTTTTCGGCAAGGTGCACGTTGCGTACCTGCCCAAAGGAAAGGTGATTGGGCTCAGCAAGATTCCACGGTTAGTGGATGTATTCGCCCGTCGCCTCCAAGTTCAGGAGAGGCTCACCAAGCAAATTGCGGAAGCCATTCAGGACGCCATCGATCCCATCGGCGTAGGCGTTGTGATCGAAGCGCGCCATCTTTGCATGATGATGCGGGGAGTCGAGAAGCAGCACTCAGCTACGGTTACGTCGTCTATGCTGGGCGCTTTTCGCAACGAACATGAAACGCGAGAGGAATTCTTGTCGTTGATCCGGTCGGGCAAGCCCAACGGCTTCTAAAATCTTTCTTTGTCACGAAGGGCAACGTGGTTCCGGCCGCCCTCGGCCGGGCTTTGGCTGGCATTCAGATCGTGAAGAGCAAAACCAAGAGCCCGGCGTGGGACGGCCGTAACCACGTTAAATGTTCGTGCCTACGATGAACGCTAATCTCACAGGAAAAACCGCAGTCGTGACCGGCGGAAGCCGTGGTATCGGCTTGGAAATTGCCCATGAGCTTGCACGACACGGTTGTCGTGTTGCGATCGCCGGCCGGAATCCTGAAGCCCTCGAATCAGCCGTCGAACAGTTCAAAAGGGAAGATCTATCGCTCTCTGCCAAGCGCTGCGATGTTTCTAATCCCGACCAGGTGAATGAACTGTTTCAGGCGGTACAGGAGCGCTTCAAGTCTCTCGACTTTTTGATTAACAACGCCGGAGCGGCACACCATCTCGCGAATGTAGAGCGGCTTGCACCCGAAGAATTTCGGCGCGTTGTCGATATCAATTTAATAGGCACATTTGTTTGCTGCCGGGCGGCAATTCCGCTGATGAGTTCAGGCGCTGTAATTGTTAACAACCTGTCAGTTGCGGCCAACCAGCCATTCGCCGGTATGTCGGCCTACAACGCTTCCAAAGCGGGCGCGCTGGCACTGACCAACACATTGCGCGAGGAGCTGCGAGAGCAGGGAATTCGCGTCATGGCGCTTATCCCTGGAGCAGTGGATACTAATATTTGGGAGCAGTTCTGGCCCGACGCTCCCCGGGAGAAGATGGTCTCAACTCAGGATATTGCGCGCGCTGTGGTTCTCGCCCTCATCATGCCGAAGAATACGTCGATTGACGAGATTCGTATCGGACCTGCGAGCGGAACTCTGTAGTCTCTAGTGTTGTCATTCCGAACCGCCGCTCTTTGGCGGTGAGGAGTCCTAGCGCCTACGCATGGAGTCTCTAACAATAGGGATGCCTCGGCCGCGCTCGGCATGACGAGCCGGACTATTCATACCTCAGCGCCACCATCGGGTCCACCGATGATGCCCGACTTGCCGGCAGCAAAGCTGAAACTAAAGCAACCGCCGCCATGCCACACAGCGCGAAGAAAAAAGTCAACGGATCAGATGGGCTCAGACCAAACAACATCGATTTGAGCAGTCGCGCTCCGGCGAATGCCAGTGGAAGCCCGAGGCCAATCCCGACCGCCGCCATGATCAGGCTCTCGCGCAAGATCATCCAAAGCACTTGCTTTCTCTGCGCACCCAGAGCCATCCGCACACCAATCTCTGCCGTGCGGCGGCTCACGCGATACGCAAGCGTTCCGTAGAGTCCAATCGCAACCAGAAACGCTGCGAGCGCGCCGAAGAAGACCGCCAGCCGAGAGAACAGTTGCTCGCTGGAGTACGACTCCTGCAGTTGCTCCATCTGAGTCATCGGTTGCAAAAGTGGGATATCGGAGCCGAACTCCCGCACAATCTGGCGAGCATCGTCCAGGAGCGAAGCCGGATTCCCTTTGGCGCGTAACTCCACCTGCATGGTTGAGGCACCGGGAAACTGTGTATACGGAATCCACGCCATGGGCCTGGCGCGCTCTCGCACTGCTGTATATTTCAAATCGGGAACCACACCGACGATCGCGTAAGGTTCTCCGAATTTGTCGCCGTAAGTCTCAAGGGCGATCTGGTGTCCGAGAGGGCTGCGGTTAGCGAGATAGCGATCCACAAACGTCTGGTTCACGATTGCAACTCGAGGCGAAGTCGCAGTATCAGACACGCTGATATTTCGTCCTAATCGAAGTGGTGCCCCGAGGACGTGAAAGTAGTCTGGACCTACAGGGTTCCATCGCACGGCTGGAAATTTTCCAGGCGTTGGATCGGCTCCATCCACGTGCACGCCCGTGTTGTTGCTCCAGCCTGAGCCAATGCGGTTTCCCATGATGGTCGCAGATTCCACTGCCGGAATCGTCTTCAGGCGCTCGAGTAGGCTGGTATAAAACTGCGCGACCTGCTGATCCCCCCTGATGTTTGTCGGCGGATCGATTCCGAAGACCAGCAAACCTGAAGCGCGGAACCCCAGATTGGCATGACGTAAGTTTTGCAAGGTGCGCAACAGCAACCCGGCTCCCACGAGGAGCACGAGACATAGTGACATCTGTAGAGCAACCACGAACCTTCCGCTACGCACCTTTTCTTTGTCGTGTTGCGATGAAAGTGCGGAGCTCTTAAGCGCCAAAGCCACAGGTGCGCTGGTGGCGCTGCGGAGCGGCGCCAGTCCGAATAGCAAGGCTGCAGCAGCTGAAATAGCCACGGTGAACAGCAGAACTATTCGATCAGGAGCGAGACTTGCTTGTAATTCCGACCATTTCGCAAGGGCATCGGTTGCCCACCTCGCAAAGATCCATCCGAGCAGCGCCCCTGCTGCTACCAGCACGGCGCTTTCAATCAGCAATTGACGCAGGATCTGTCCACGGCTGCCGCCGAGCGCCACCCGCACACTGAATTCGCGGCTCCTGGAAGTGTTCCGCGCGACGAGAAGCATCGCAACGTTCCCGCAAGCGATCACCAGGATCAGCGCTACCATGCTCATCAGCATATAAAGCGGCTGCTTGTATTCGCTGTTAAGGCCTTCGATGCCTCGCGCGGGAGTGAAGTAAAGGTCGATCTTGTGCTCAGGCTTCGTCTGCTTACCGACTGTCTGCTCGATGATGTTGCGATACTCACCATTGATCTGCGCGAGTGCCTGTTGCGTGGTAATTCCCGGATTGAGCCGTCCAATCATCATCAGGAAGAACCAATCGGGGCTGCCATACATCGACACTTTTTCCTGAGGCGAAGCTCCCCAGGGCTTGAGGTCCGGACGGTCCTGAAATGGGACCCAGACGTCGACGGCGGTTTTGCGCTCCAGGCCGGTAAATCCTGGAGCAGCGATGCCGACGATGGTGAAGGGAACTGCCTTTACATATAGGGTTTGCCCGAGCACCTGCGTGTCGCGATTAAAGCGCGTCGTCCAGTACGCGTAGCTCAGGACGGCGCTTTGCGTGTGATTCTTTTCGTCCTCCAGGATGAACGTTCGCCCGAGGGCGGGACGAACCCCCAGCCCGGAGAAGAAGTTTCCGCTCACCATGTCACCGCGGCCCTGCTGAAGATCGTCCCCAAAGCGAATTCCTATCTTGCCCGCCGACAGAGGAACAAAAGCCATCAGCTCACTGAAGATACGGTGATCCTGGCGCAACTGCTCGAACACCGGCTGCGCTATGGAAGCGTCGTCGTAGCCGGTTTGCGAGGTGCGCTCAGGCTGATCCTGATAGTGGAGATATACGAGCCGATCAGGGTTTAATCCCGGCAGTGCGCGCATGAGAACTGCGTCCATCACGCTGAAGATCGCGGTGTTGGCTCCGATTCCAAGAGCCAGCGTCAAAATCGCGACTACGGCAAAGGCGGGTGTCCGGCGCAGTTGCCGGATTCCGATACGGAGATCCTGAATGAGCGTATCCATTACACTTCCGCGTGCAAGTCAGTCGCCGAGGAGTAATTGAGCGAAACTTTTAGAAATCAGGAGGTTAGGAAGAGCCTGGGGTTGGTTCAGCAATCCGCAATGAGCAACGACGAAACGCCACTGTGCGATAGCGAACAGCGCGAACCAGGTTGATGAAGAATCGCTTTGAGATTGTAGTGCCGCCTTTTTTCTGAATTCCCTGAATTAAAGGAGTTAATTACCGCATCCCCAGCTGATCCCCGGCGATATCCCTGTGTGACCCCCGGGATCGGATGGGATATCCCGTGAAATCCCGAGCGATTGAACCGCACGGATGGAGACGGAAGTCAGGCGTGACGTGATCTCTCTTATTTTTCCCATTCCGGCACATACCGCGCAACGAGTTATAGCGAAGAAAGGGCAAACCGTGAAAGGGGTTTTTTGGCTAGCGCCGGGGCCTAATATGAGTATCGAGATCTCTGACGGACTCGTTTAGGCAGGAGTTTAATCATCACTATTCCAGCCACGAATCCCCCCACGTGAGCCCAAAACGCGATTCCACCGCCGCCGCGAGTACCGCTTGAATATGCGATCGCAGTGGCAGCGCCGCTTAGGAACTGGAGCACAAACCAGTATCCCAAAACGATCCAGGCCGGCAGCCACACAAAGGTGAAAAAGATAATTAGGGGCACGAGCGTTAAGACGCGGGCGGCAGGAAATAGAAGGAAGTAGGCGCCCATCACGCCGGCGATCGCGCCGCTGGCACCCACGCTGGGGACCGTCGAATTGGGATTCAGGAAAATGTGCAGCAGCGAAGCTGCTAACCCGCTGACGAGATAAAACACCATATATCCAAAGTGACCGAGGGTGTCTTCGATGTTGTCGCCAAAGATCCAGAGCACCCACATATTGCCGATTAGATGCAGCCATGAGGCATGCAGGAACATGGATGTGAACAGCGGCAGCGCAGAAGGATCGGGCACATGCGCGGCTGCCAAGCCGAGTCCGGCGAGCACGCGAATCGGCTCGACTCCAAACTGGAAAACAAAAGCATTGCGTGTTGCCGGACTGAGCGAAACCTCGAATAAGAACACAAGCGTATTCAGGGCAATCAGTAGATAGTTGATGAATGGCGTTGTGAAACTCGGCTGGTCGTCGCGAATCGGTATCATGAGAGATCAGGGCGTACGAATGTGAGGGAACTCCCGTCCACGAATGCCCATGCGCCCGGTCAGAAGGCAACAGAACACAATAACAAACCGACCATGGACGCCGTTCTCGTAATCGACAAGCCCGCAGGCCTGACGTCTCATGACGTGGTCGCTCGAGTGCGCCGCTTGCTCGGCGAACGCTCGGTCGGACATCTGGGAACACTCGATCCTATGGCAACCGGAGTCCTGCCGTTGCTCACCGGACGTTTTACGCGTCTGGCGCAGTTCTACACGGCTGCAGACAAGACCTACGAGGGAGTAATCCGGTTTGGCTTCGCTACCGATACCTGGGACGCCGAAGGTGAGCCACTCGGCCCGCCCCAACTAGGTAAAGTTTCACTTGAAGAATTACGAAATGCGGCTCAGACGCTCACGGGCGAGATCGAGCAGCAGCCACCAAAGTTTTCCGCCAAGAAGATCGCCGGAGTTCCGGCCTATAAACTCGCCCGGAAAGATCGCGACGTTAAACTCAAAAAAGTTAAAGTCTTCGTTCATCGGTTTGAGATTCAGAACCTAGAAGGGGATCATGCAAGGTTCACAGCCGAGGTGAGCGCCGGAACTTACGTTAGAGGGCTCGCGGATGAGCTCGGACAAAAGCTGGGGGTAGGAGCCCACTTAGCCGATCTGCGTCGTACCTGTTCAGGCGAGTTCACTCTCGATCAGGCCGTCACCCTTGAACGGTTATCCGAGATCAGAAAGAACGGGTTACAGCATGAAAGGAACTTGCCTGACTCGTTATCCAATATCTCGCTACACCCGAGGCAGATTCTGCCCCAGATTCCATCCGTGACTGTCAACGATGAGACGGCGGGTCTCATAGGAAATGGCCGCGCCGTGAATCTCCCTGAGTTTTCTGGAGCGCGGCAGGTGAAAGTATTTCTAGGTGAGGAAGAGCTGATCGCAATTGCGAGCCGAATCGCTGGAACACTGTTTCAACCGAAAGTAGTGCTGAGAGCAGCTTAGGTAGCCAGCAAGGCTATGGACTCGATGTGGTTGAGAGTCGTGATGGCTGATCAGCCTTATAGTCAATGTCCGATAACAGATATTCTGTGAACTATGGACTCTGCCCCAATGAATCCGCAACTTTTGTGTCGGGCATCTGGTGTATCTGCCGCAGGAACTCCTGCAGGTTCTCTGTCGTATTCTGCTTCAGGAGGTTTGCGTTGCTTACTTTTGTCCTGTGGTGCATCCTGTTCGTGCTTTGCTGGCCGGTCGCATTGGCGGCGCTTTGCCTTTATCCGATTGTCTGGTTGTTTTTGCTGCCGTTTCGAATCATTGGTATTACTGTTGACGGAGTCCTGAAACTTTTTTGGGTGATCGTGACTCTGCCACTTCGCGTATTGCGATCTCCGCGGCGTGATCTAAGCAGACGCGCAGCGTAGTCACTGCAGCAAAAACCTCATCAATTCGGCTTTGGGTTTAGAAAACTTGCCAGTTCCGTTTCGAACTCCTGTAATTGCTTCAGGCGCTCTGCCGTCGCCTCCACACACTGATCCTTGGCTTGAAAGACCTGCTGACCGGCCTTTGTGGTGAGGACGCCAAGAACTTCGCCCAGGCGCCATCCAGGCTTTCCAATGAAGCGTAAACCTTTCCCGCCAGGCTCAAGAAGCGCGATGCAATTCCCTTTGACGACACAAATTGCTCTGGGAAAACGATCGAAGGTCTGGAGTTCGAAGCCCGCCAGATAGAGGGATTGGAGGATTTCGGAAGGATCCATCTTTAAGCTGCAGCTTGCCGCCTGCTGCTACATCTTGTATCGCCCGAAGTCCTCGTCGTTCATATTTTCGAGTAGTTTCCGCAGCTCTTCGCTAGAGACCCGATCGGAAACCGTGGCAGCCAGCTTGGAGGACTTCAACACATCGTCTTCCACGAAGATTGGACAATCGAGTCGCATAGCGATCGCCAACGCATCGGACGGCCTTGAATCGACGCTGATGAAACGTCCCTCGCGTTCGATCCAGATGACGGCGAAGAAAGTGTCGTCGCGCAGCTCAGTTACAACTACTTTGTGAACCTTCGATTCAAGTCCGGTCAGGACATTCTTGATCAGATCGTGCGTCATGGGACGGGGCGTGGCGACTTTCTCTATCTCCAGAGCGATCGCGTTGGCTTCGTAAATCCCTACCCAGATCGGTAGGACGGCGTCGCTCGAGGGATCCTTCAGCACGACGATCGGCATGTTGGTGACGGGGTCCATCATCAGCCCGCGAATCTTCATCTCGACTTCCATCAGTGACCTCCGTCGTGCGTTCGCTGTGCTGGAACGCGTCGGCGATCCATCGTTAATACCAGCGTTCCGCGAATTCAACACCCGCCAATCGGCTAGTTCATTACCATCTCGCCGATGAGACTGTTCGGGAAGCTCTTTGTTACCAGCACATGGGCGTAGCTTCCGGTGGCCGGCAATATCGGCGAATTTGCCGTGAAATTGATGGTTTTATTTTGCGTGCTGCGGCCGATGATCTGTCCGCGAGCTTCGTTTCGTCCTTCAACCATTACTTCCAGAACTTTCCCGATGTGTTTCTCATAATTAACCCGTTGAATCTCCCTTTGTCGCTCCTGAAGGATGCTTAGGCGCTTCGATTTTTCTGCGTCGGGAATGCTATCTGACATACGAATAGCAGGCGTGTTTGGACGGGGTGAGTACTTAAACGAGAAGACTCCGTCATAGCCGACCTCGTGTAGCAGCGTGATCGTCTCTTCAAACTCCTGCTCGGTTTCTCCTGGAAAGCCGACGATGATATCGGTCGTCAGGCTGATCGGCCGCTTCGAGGCCTTCATCCAAGAGATGCGCTCGAGATAATCGTTGCGCGTGTATTCACGAAGCATTGCTTTTAGCACACGGTTTGACCCGCTCTGTACCGGCAGATGTACGTGATCGCATAGTGCTGAAGTCGACTCAATTGCCTCGACGATGTCTTTCGTGAAGTCACGCGGGTGCGACGTGGTAAACCGCACTCGACGCATTCCCGGCACTTCGGCGACCGCAATTAGTAATTCAGCAAACGTCTTTTTATCAGTAGGATCGCGGTAAGAATTCACGTTTTGCCCGAGCAGTTGAATCTCGCTGTATCCGCTATCGGCGAGACGATGGGCTTCCTCAAGGACCGACTCAGATGTCCGGCTGCGCTCTTTGCCGCGTGTATAAGGAACCACGCAGTACGCACAAAATTTGTCACAGCCTTCAATAATGGTGATGTAGCCGCGGTAAGGATTCGTCCGAACGGTGAATGGGGTATCAAAGGTCTGATCGGTTTGGCGATCGTCGAGTCCGGTTACCCGCCGCTCCCCTGCTTCGATCTGCACCACCATTTGCGAAAGATTGCGGTACGAGGCTGATCCGGCAACGAGTGAGACGTGCGGTGCGCGCTCGAAGATCTTTTCGCCTTCCTGCTGTGCGACACACCCAAGCACCCCGAATTTTTTGCCCTGGGCCTGCAATTTCTTGAAGTCGTTGAGACGATGAAAGACCTTCTGCTCGGCCTTGTCGCGAATTGAGCAGGTGTTGTAAAGGACAAGGTCAGCGGACTCAACGGTGTTCACCTGAGCGTAGCCTTGCTGCACCAACGTGCCGATGACTTTTTCCGAGTCATGGACATTCATCTGGCAGCCGAAGGTTTCCAGGTAAAACGTTTTCTGTGCGGTGGACATCACGCCTAGTATAGCGTTTCAGCGCCCAAAATCCGGGATGAAACCACGAAGGACACGAAAGTCACGAAGGAGCAATTGTTCTCCCTTAGTGCTCGTTTTGCCCTTGTAGATTCTCCGGTTTTCGGTTCCAAGGTTTGTTCCGCGTGATAGGTTGTATGCTCCGTGACCGCGTCCAGACTCGTCTGCTTGACCAATATTCCTACGCCGTATCGGCTGTTTCTCTTCCGCAGGATGTGCGAGAGGCTCCGCGAGCGCGGCTGGGAATTCGAAGTCTGGTTCATGGGACACTCCGAACCGGAGCGGCATTGGCCATTCGAGCGTTCGGAATTCAAGTTTCATCACCGGTTCCTGAGTGGAAAGCGGTTCCAATTCGGTTCGCTAACGCTGTATTGGAACCCTGAAATCAACAATCTGCAAGTGGAAGTACGTCCGGACATCTTGCTGGTTGCGGGAGCGTGGATCCATCCGACGGTTCTGTTTGCGACCGCTTCCTCGACTCCAGCGCGAACCATCTTCTGGTCGGAATCCCACCTTGGATCGATGCACTGGACCGGCTTCATCACTGCCATGGCGCGACGATGGGTGCTGTCACGCTTTCGGGAATTTGCGGTTCCTGGGCAGCTAGCGAGAGAGTATGTTGCGCATCATTCGCCTGGAGCTCAAATTCACTATCTGCCGAATCTGGTAGATCCTGCGCTGTTCCAGAACGACGTTAATCTGCGCGCTGCCGACAATACTTCTTTTTCTGCGAGTGACCGCAATGGCCGCAGAGTACTGTTGATCGTCTCTCGTCTGGCAGAAGAAAAGGGGCTGCTTCCCTTCCTGAAAGGACTCGAAGAACTGAGCGCCGACGATCAATCGAAATTGACTGTACTCATCGCAGGCTCAGGCTGCCTGAGGCGTCATCTGGAACAATGGATGGCGCAGCATAGTCTCGATGTTCGATTGGGGGGCCAGCAAACCCAATCGCAATTAGCCGACTTGTACGCGCGAGCTGATGGATTTTGCCTGCCATCCATTTTCGATCCCAATCCCATTTCGGTAATTGAAGCGTTGTGGGCGGGGTTGCCTCTGCTGCTGTCATCAAGAGTCGGAAATCATCCTGAGTGCCTGGAGACTGGACGGAACGGCTTCCTCTTTGATGTCAGCGATCCTCAATCTATCGTGAAAGCTATATCGCAGTGGCTTTCGCTCTCCGCTGGAGAATTGAAGGCCTCTGGCGAGAACTCCCGGCAAGTAGCTCGCCAGCGCTTTGATCCCGACACGGTCATCTCGAATTTTCTCGATGAGCTACTTCCAACATCAGCAAAGGAATCAGAGAGCCTTTTGGAGTCCGCGAACTCGAGATGACTTCCCTTTGTGTGGTCTATGGCGCGGGCGGACACGGAAAGGTAATAGCGGAGATCCTGGCGGCCTGCGGCCAGAAAGTTGAATGCTTCATCGATGACAAGGTGTCCGGCACAGAGGTTATTAGCTTGCCAGTCTATCCAGCCGCGGAATGGCTGTTTTCTCATCCCGACGGCCGAGTGGCGCTGGGCATCGGCGACAACGTGGCGCGGGAGCGAGCAGCAGTGCGGGCACAACAGGCCGGTTGCGCGATCTTAACTGTGGTACATCCGGCTGCGGTGATTGCTCGCAGCGCCAGGATCAAAGAAGGCGCTGCGATTATGCCCGGAGCTGTGCTGAATCCCGACTGTGAAATTGGCGAAGGAGCCATCATTAATACCGGTGCGATCGTGGAGCACGATGTGCGAATCGGCCGCTTTGCTCACCTCTCGCCCAAATCCGCCGCGGGCGGCGGCGCACAGATCGGAGCTTATGCCCATATTGGCATGGGGGCGTCCGTACTCCCCCTGAAGCGAATAGGTGCGCGTTGCGTAATCGGCGGCGGCTCGGTTGTGATCTCCGACATTCCCGAACACCAGACCGCCTACGGTATTCCCGCTAAAGTTCATTCCAGCTAACGCTCCCACTGCAAGCTCCACGATTGCCACAAGCTGCGCTCTCCCGGTAGTATTTCTGACTCTTCCTGAAATGGACTTTGGCGGAGCCCATGCACATCTGCTACGTCGCTGACGCACGAAGCCCGATAGCCAAGAATTGGATTTCCTACTTCGTCGCCGGCAATCACCAAGTGACAGTCATAAGTTCTTATCCGTGCGGGCCCGACGAAATTCTCGGAGCTAGAATTATCCAGTTCCCGATTGCCCTGAGCTCCCTTTCCGGAATGACTCGAAATGGAAATGCAAAGGCTAATTCCTTTCAAAATAGGATTCTGGCTGAACTTCGCGGCGCGAAGCTGTTAGCTGCCTCGCAACGAGTTCGAACCTGGCTAGCCCCGATCGACATTCGCCGAAAAACAGCAGCCCTCTCTGCGTTAATCGACGATCTCAGGCCAGACATTGTTCATGCCATGCGTTTGCCCTTTGAGGGATATTTGACAGCAGCATCGGTGAAGCATTTTCCCCTCGCGCTGTCCGTCTGGGGCAATGACTTCACTCTGTTTGCAAGCCGGCATCGCACGCTCGCCGCGCTTACTCGATCCGCGCTGCAACGCGCAGACGCCCTTCACTGCGACTGCAATCGCGACTTAAACATGGCATTTACTTTGGAATTCCAGCGATCCAAGCCCTGGCGGGTGCTCCCCGGCAACGGAGGCATTCATCAGTCCTTTTTCGATGCTGCTCCCGATAATTCGTTGCTACGCGAACTCCGCATTCCCGAAGGCTCTCTCTTGGTCATCAACCCCCGGGGATTTCGAACATATGTTCGCAACGAATCTTTCTTCAAAGCGATCCCCCTCGTTCTAAAGAGAATTCCAAGAGCTGTCATTATCGCTACGGGAATGCTGGGGAATCCCGCGGCCGAGCGCTGGGTTCGACGTATGAACATTGCCGCGTCTGTCCGCCTGCTTCCCACGTTAACCCGAGAGCAGCTCGCTTCCCTATTTGCTGCCGGTGATGTATCGGTGTCGCCAAGCTCCCATGATGGCACCCCAAATACGCTATTGGAATCCATGGCCGCCGGCTGTTTTCCCGTATCAGGAAATATCGAGTCTCTGCGCGAATGGATCATTCATGGCGAAAATGGGCTCCTTTGCGATCCAAGCGATCCAGCGGCGATTGCCGCTTGCATCATTCGCGCCTTGGAGGATTCTGATCTTCGTAAGCGGGCGACCGCCGGGAACCGAAAGCTAGTTAGAGATCGCGCGCAGTATCGGACAGTCATGGAAGATGTCGAAGATTTTTACAATGAGCTTGTACGGAGTGTACGGGACCGAGAGGCTCGGCCAGGTCCTGCTCAGCGTGCGGCAGCACCGAGTTCACGATAGAAAAGCTCTCTAATGTTTCGGGCAAGACCTAACCGGAGCTGGAATTCTCAAGCACTTATCCAGCTCCACCGCCTGTGGTTCTGGTCTGCGCAAGACGGATCGCCATTCTGCGCAGCGTCTCGGGGATGTTCTTATTCATGGAAAGCAACTTGAGGTCTGGGCCCAACAGGTTCTTCATCAGGCTCAGTGAGAGATCAAGTGGGGTGCGGGGATTGCTGCAGAGATTCCTGAGCACCACGTAGTTCTTCATGAACTTGCGGCTGCGAGCGATGTCGCGCAACACGTTCTCACGAACGTTCTTCATGTTGGAGAAGCTCTCTACCTCTTGCTCGGTGAGTTTGGGCGAAGCCAGCACTGCGGAGGAAACGAGTTTTGATCCATCACGAATCAAGATGCCGCGCTCTTCCCTGCTGCCGAGCAAGGCAACTTTGATGCGCTCGCCGACGTTCATGCGCGCGAGCTTCTGCAAGATGGAAAGACGCTCATCTTCTTCCTTGCTCTTGCCTTTTTGCGTTTGGAGGGACTGAATGGTAATGACAGTCCCTTCTTCGTCGCCGAGTTCATCCGCTCCGCCCAGCAGCACGAAGGGTTTCGCTTCCTCCTCTTCCGATTCAAGTTCAGGCCTGTGCTCTTTTAACCAGGAGATTACTTCGACATCGGTGCGGGTCCCCAACTCTGCTAAAACGTCCACTCCTAGCCGCTTCAGATTTGCCGCGATTTGCTCGTGCTCTTCGGGAAGGAGATTGGGATTGTTGAGCAATGGTTTCAACATAGTACCGGAGCGCATGACTCGCGGACTCGAAAGCAACATTTTGGTTGTCTCCCGCGTAGCGGATTCGGCTATCGTCGCAAGCGTTTCTTCAGGCACGGAAGGATTATTGAAGAGCGACTGGAGGAGGGACGGCCTGCGATTCCGTGGCACAAGAAAGTAGTTCAGAACTTCGTGCGGAATGTTCGGGTCAGCCAAAGCCTTCGCAAATCCGGCTTCATCAAATGCGGCCAGCGTCATGCGGGCCTGCTCACCAAAGATGGGGTGCTCGCTCAAGTAGACGAGTATTTCGAGCATCTCTCCGGGAGGAACGGCGAGGGCTCCGCGGGCGGCCGATCGCATTACGCCCGCCGGGACAGCCGACTGCTTCATCATCTCGATCAGTCGAGCCATCAGGAATTAGCTCGCGCCGGATTCGCGCCGCATCAGGAGATATCCGCGGATGAAGAGAGTCAGATCTCCGTCGAGCACCCGGTCTGGATCGCCGACTTCTACCTTTGACCTTACGTCTTTGACTAGTCGATAAGGTGCGAGGACATATGAACGAATCTGCGAACCAAAATCGATGTCGAGCTTCGAGTCTTCGAGTTTCTTCGTCTCGGCGCGCTTCTTCTCGAGTTCGTATTCGTAGAGCTTGGAGCGGAGAATCTTCATCGCGCGTTCGCGGTTCTTGTGCTGGGAACGCTCGTTCTGGCAGCTCACAACGATACCGGTAGGAATGTGCGTGATGCGTACGGCAGAGTCTGTCGTGTTCACATGCTGCCCGCCGGCTCCGCCAGAACGATAAGTGTCGATCTTCAGATCAGGCTCTTTGATATCAATTTCGATCGACTCATCGATCTCCGGAGAGACAAACACGCTGGCGAACGACGTATGCCGGCGCCTTGCCTGATCGAATGGAGAAATGCGCACCAGCCGGTGGACGCCGATCTCGCTGGTCAACAAACCGAAGGCGTACTCGCCGTTCACAGTGAACGTCGCAGACTTGATGCCGGCTTCCTCAGCCGCCTGATAGTCGTTGAGTACCGTCTCGAAGCCTTCACGCTCAGCCCAGCGCAAATACATACGCATGAGCATCTCGGCCCAGTCCTGCGATTCGGTGCCCCCAGCACCTGGGTGAATTGTCACGATGGCGTTGCGCACATCGTTCTCACCCGCAAGGAGTGTTTTAGTTTCGAGTTTCTCAACCATCTCCCGCAAGCTGCCGATCTCGCGACGCAGCTCCTGTTCCACGTTCTCGCCCTCGCGCGCGAGCTCAAAGTAAGCTTCGATGTCCTGAGTGCGCCGCGCGAGATCGCTCTCGCCGGCCAGGGAAGCCTCGATGCGCTTGCGTTCACGCATTACCTGCTGTGATTGTTCCTGGTTCGACCAGAAGTTAGGATCGCTTGCTTTCTTCTCTACTTCGGCAAGCTGCTCGCGCAGTCGCGGAGCGTCAAAGATACTCCCGCAGATCGTGGACCTTGTCGCGCACGACGGTGTATTCGCGTTCGAGATCCTCAAGCATGAATTTGCGTTCCCCGGTCTGCATAAAGAGTCACTGGCGTGGAGCGCGTCCGCTGAGTGCGGCGCTGCATAGAGCCAATATTGAAATTATCGCACAGCCTCCCGCGAACCAATCGCCGTACCGAGTGTAAAATGTGGTTCCCGTTTCGAAGCTGTAAGGCGCCTCGAGCACGGTACGTGTTTTCCGCGGAGACAATGCAACGACTTGGCCCAAGGGGCTAATGGAAGCTGTAATGCCGGTGTTGGTGGCGCGCAGCAGCCAGCGTCCATTCTCGATTGCGCGCATGCGCGCCATGTTCAGATGCTGTCCCGGAGCTCCGGACTCGCCGAACCAGCCGTCGTTAGAAATATTTACAAAAAGTTCGGCGCCATTGCGCGCAAATCGTAACACCTCGTCGGGAAAGATCGATTCGTAACAGATGAAAGTTCCAATGCCATGACCATCGACGTGCAGGACATTGCGCTGGTTCCCTCGCGAGAATTCACCGATATCATGGGTAAGCGATTGCGCAAAGTTAAGCAGATTCCGGAATGGAACAAACTCGCCGAATGGAACCAGATGGATCTTGTCATATCGAGGTCCCCAGTTGCCATCGGGCAGGACGAGCTGGGCCGAGTTAAACATCTCGGACTTACTGCCGGCGCTCGGACCTATACCCAGGCTGCCGGCGATCACGTATGCATGCGAATCCTGAGCCAGAGCGCTGAGCCAACGCTGGAACTTTTGATCGGAAGTGAAGAACGGTGCTGGAGATTCTGGCCATACGATCAGAGCTGGGCTCCCGTGGCTCCGAGTCGCCCCAGATGCGCCTTGGCCGCTGAGTTGAACGAGTTGCGCGATAGTTAAGTCGTAAAAGGTGGGCGTCCAATCCGATTCAACGATGGGGAGGTTTTCCTGAACAAGTGTGGCTACGTGGTCAGGGTGAGGCTCCGGATATGAAACGAGCGATCCGGATTCCAATGCAATCGCACCGAGGATTCCGGTGAACGCCACCAGCAGTCGCCGCTCTCGCGGGAGGAGAAAGCCGAGAGCCAGGACTGAGTTCACGAGCGCAATCGCGAAAGAGAGCCCGTACACACCGCTCAATGTAGCCAGTCGCGTAAAAGGCAGATTGTTTATCTGAGCGTATCCGAGAAGATCCCAGGGGAAGCTCGTGATGTGGGCGCGCGCGAACTCCACGGCAACCCAGAAGATCGGCGCAAGTATGAGAGAGCGCGCATTCGCGAAGAGTCGAGTACGTGTCGCGAGTGCAAGAAGCAGGCCGAATGCCGCGTGGTAGAGCGCCAGATACAGACAGAACAACACGAGGATGCCGGCGGCAATCGGCTGCGAGAGATTGCCGTAGCTGTGCATCACGTGAAAGATCCAGTAACAAGTGCCTGCGTACCAGACGACGCCGCTGAGATATGCGAGCAGTACGCCGCAGATCAGAGTAGGAGAATATCGGCGGTCGATTACGGCGACAAACAGCGGCGCGAGCGCGATCCAGCAGAGAAAGTATAGGCCAGGCGACGGGAAGCTCAGGATCTGAAGTGCGGCGGAGAGGAGTGCAAGCAGCCATCCGGTCCGTGGCGATGGTCGCATGATTGAAGTCTACAGGATGATTGTTGTCATTCCCTCAACAAGTGCTTGCCTACCGAGATTCTCGTTAGCTTCCTGCATACTTGTGATCCCTTCCGCTAGTCAGCCAGGTATCGCATTCGACTGGCAGGGATTGGGCTCACCAGGGAAGTGTGCGCGGACTCAATGAAGCTTGATTGACGCGGGCCGCGGGTAATGGCAACCACCAGCAAGCCGGCCAGCAGTTGAACGGTTGCGATGTCATGATCGCTAAACGCGTTTCTGTGGCTGGAAAATACTTCCAAAACGCCAAGCACGCTATTCAGGTGCGCCACAGGCGCGGCCAAAACGGACTGCGTTCCCAGCTCTCGGCAGCGATTGCGATCGACATGGGTATCAGATTCGGCGGAGTCGCAGCGCCAACTGACACCCGTACTTGCGCACAATCCCGAGATTCCGTGGCCAAGCCTGAGTTCTACTCCCAGATCGGGAGCAACATTTCCGGCTTGCGCCTGACACACCAGCTTGCCCTGGCGTGAAAGGGCGAGCGCAGCACCGTCAGCTCGCGTAATCGTGCAGGCGCGCTCGACCACCCATCGCATAGCTGGTTGGTGTTGCGGCAAGGAATTTGGCAGGGTCCGGCATGCGACGCCGCTTGCGGCACGATAAGCGAGGTGCGCAAATGACGAGGGCGCGACCGGGTCCGAAGGAATCTCGCGAACCATGTCGCTTCCGAGAATGTTCTCTACGGCGCGATCGATAAGTTCAGCATCGATCACTCGTGCCCGTTCCTGGCTTCGAAGCGAACCGCCTAAAACGCGAGCGAGTGTAAGCAGCGCAGTACTTCCGCAGGCAAGACAGTTGGCGCCGCTGTTGTAGCTCATTAGCTCGCATTCCACGCAGAAGACAGTGTTTTTGAGTTCAAAGAAAGTGACATCCGCAGGCCGAAGATGTGGCATCCCGAAGGTCGAGCCCCTTAACCAGACGAAGTAGACGCAACAGATTCGTTGAAGATAAAAGCGCACGGGCTCGTGTGCGAGTAGCATGGCTGGTTCATTTGTGAAAATCGGCAATCGGCATTCGGCTTGACGCTATTGGGATTGAGAAGCACGCTAGTTCTTGTGCGACGAATTCTGGTTGAAGAGGAGTGAACGTTGTCTGCAATCGCTGCACAGCTTCGAAACGAAATAACCGGCCGAGCAGCGGAATATGCGCAGCAAAACGGCTTAGCTTTCCGTCGCAGTCACTTTGATTTTGGAAGCATTGTTTTTACCCCAAATGCTGACAGCTCACATGGCAATTTCCATCCTGCAAGCTATCGCGCACTTCTCAACCGTCCCATGTGGCGCAGACGCTTGACGAAGGTGCTCACGGTGCCTGAAAGATTAAACGATCGCGAGGATGATCGCCGGCTGTGCGAACTCGATTCCTGCTGCAGCTCAGATGCATTGCTGATGAACATCTTCTGTCATCCGCGCGCACGTAGCTCCCCACAACTCCGCGCAATGCTCGCAGTCGACGACTGCGCTGTGCCGATCTTTGGCTGGCGAGCTCGTGTGCCGTTGATCGATGAGAAGTTCGATCGCACTGAGGTGGACATGAAATTCGGCAATTTGCTCATCGAAGCCAAACTTACGGAGAGTTCGTTTGAGAGCTGCACTACGGCTCGCATGCAGAGTTACGCCGACTTTCGCGAAGTCTTCCACCTGAGTGAACTGCCGCGTTCAAGCAGGCAATATCGCTGCTATCAACTCTTGCGCAATGTGCTTGCGGCCAATGCGCACAATGCCGCCTTTTGCCTGCTCACCGACGCTCGCCGGGTAGATTTAATCGATTCCTGGTACGAAATACTTGCCGCCATTCGTCCAATAGAGCTGCGCGTGCGCTGTAAGCTGCTTACCTTCCAGGAACTGTCGCAGGCATTGCCAGCTTCATTGCGAAAATTTCTCGATCAGAAATACGGCATCTGCACGACCGTTGCTGCCTCAAGCACGGCTGTGGGATATTGAGCACGGAGCTTTTCGTCGAATGCCCAATTCCTCGGTTGCGGTTCGCTTCGAATATGCGAGTGAGAGAACCATTCGCAAGCGCAATAAGCTGCACTATCGGTTTGCGCACTGGCCGATCTGGATCGTCGTGTTCTACCTTGCACCCGGACCATTTACGTTTGACCTGTTCGCCCACGGAGTTCATCCGTACATGGCGGCCTGGCTAGGACTAGTAATTATTGCTACCGGAATGGCGGGCCTGTTCGGGAAGCTACCCGGAGTTGAACCAAAGCCATACATCATCCGCTTCACGGAGGATCGTTCGAATCCGCTCTATCGTCGCACCTGCTACACACTGGCATGGAGCGAGCTGGTTACCTACGCCGCTTTGAACATTGCGGGACTGATCGGCGCAATCGCGACTGGCCAATGGCGGCTGCAACAAATCTATTCCTACGCATACTTCCCTATCGCTGCAACGTTTTGGGTACTCGGCGCGCTGGGAAAACTTCCGCGAGTAAAGCCATCCACAGCCGGAGAGGGCCACGAACGCCGATACTTCTACGGCACGGTTTGGGCGTGCGTAGTAGCGCAGCCCATTCTGGGATTGCTCTGGTGGTGGCTTCCACGAGGCCGCATATTTGACATCCTGCGGCTCTGCGGATTCGGCGGCGTACTCGCTTTCATGGGAGCGCTGGCGGTGAGAGGACATCTGCCGCGTACGCGCCCGATCCTTCCCGGCGAGTTGGCTGTTTCCGATTAGTCTTAGATTGTGCTCTACGCCCTTATCGTCGTCTTTGCAATCGCCGCCCTAATTGTCATCGGGCTTCTCTTTCAGATCATCGGATTGAAGCGCGATGAACGACGCTTCCCAGCCCCGGGACGCCTCATCGATACTGGCGGACACAAGCTGCATCTCTACGAAGCAGGTTCAGGTTCTCCAGCCGTCGTTTTGGAATCAGGGATTTCTGCGTCTTCGCTCAATTGGCGCAGAGTTCAAGCTGAAGTTTCCAGGTTCACA
This sequence comes from Acidobacteriota bacterium, assembly GCA_003225175.1. Lineage (NCBI taxonomy): Bacteria > Pseudomonadati > Acidobacteriota > Acidobacteriota bacterium. The sequence goes on along the minus strand of QIBA01000029.1, from coordinate 70,593 downwards.
CGCGTATGCAGCTACGACCGCGCCGGGCTGGGATGGAGCGATCTTTGCCAGCAATCGTGCACGCCATCGTCATTAGCGATGCAGCTCCACACGCTGCTTCACAACACTGGAATCGGAGCTCCCTACGTTCTCGTAGGACATTCCTTTGGCGGACTAATTGTCCAGGCGTTCGCCCACTTGTACCCACATGAAACCGCCGGTCTAGTGCTGGTTGATCCGCTCGATCCGGCGGAATGGACTCCGATCACCGACGAGCAACGTCGCATGATCCGCCAAGGTATACGCCTGTCTCGGCGAGGAGCTCTCGCCGCAAAACTCGGAGTTGTGCGCCTCTGCCTAAATCTCCTGCTGGCCGGCAACCGGCTCATACCGCGAGTCGCAGCCAAACTCTGGAGTGGAGACGCCTCGCAGGTCACCAATCGTATTGCCGGACAAGTACAGAAGATGCCCGAGGAAACCTGGCCGCTTGTGGCAGCGCACTGGAAGAATCAGAAGAGCTTCGAAGCCATGGCGCGGCACTTCGAAGCCCTGGCCCAGAGTGCGCAGGAGCTCTCCGAAGTGAAGCCGCTCAACGTACCGGTGACGATGCTCCTGGGCACGCAGAACGAACATCCAACTGATGCGCGAGAATACGCAAAGAGACTCTCACCGGAGACGCGCCTCATCTTCGCCGAAAAAAGCGGGCATTGGGTGCAGCTCGATGAACCGGAACTAGTGGTCGCAGCGATCGCGAAGATTGTCGAGGGAGCCGGAGTAACCGCCAGCAGTAGACGGCAGTAAACAAGCGCGCATCAGCGCCAAGAATTCCCAAAGCTAGCTGGAATTTCCACCGTCTTGGGGGGTCTGCGGCGGTTACGCCGCGTTAGCTGGCAAGCGCATCGACCAGCGGGTCGCCAGGCGCGGCTGAAGGCAGCGGGCACTCGTACATCGCATGGTGGTCCTTCGCCGCGCGAAGTTGCTGCTCGTCGATTCCACGAGCGCTCCACCGGCAATTGGGACACAGCACAACTGTTTGACCTGTTTCCATGTTGGCCCTCCAGGTAACTACTGTGCGCTCCGATTACCAATTAGTGAAATCGAGATTTCTTATACTTACAATCGGAAAAAGTTATTGCAGGAAAATCCATGGTGAAACCACGAATGGAACAAAGGAGCACAAAGGAAACATTCGCACGTACTTCGTGACGTTTGTGTGCTTCGTGGTTTCATCGATTTTCGGTCTACGATGCATCCACAGAACCGATGCCTCGCAGAGGTTCACGCCGCCCAAGCCGGATTGTTATAATTCCATGAGCATCGGGGTTCGACGCTCCAACCTGTCGTTGCAATCCAGATTGGCCAGGTAGCTCAGATGGTAGAGCGCAGCCCTGAAAAGGCTGGCGTCGGCGGTTCGATTCCGTCCCTGGCCACCATATTTTCAAGCACTTGGCAGTGCCCTTTCCGCTGTTTTGGTTCCATTTGGTTCCAATTGGTTCCAATTCACTCACTGAATGGTATGCGAAGCTAGCTCATCAGTAGCGTGCTTTGCCGCCAACCGCTGCTCTACCATCGCCGTCATTTTGCTAATCGCACGCTGCTGCGACTCAGGAACAAATTGCGCGTAGATGTCCATGGTCGTCGCAATGCGCGAGTGCCGCATCTGGCCCTGCACATCTTTTGGATTTGCTCCGGCTTCAATCAACCAAGTCGCATATGAAGTGCGCAGCGAGCGCCAGTTCACAAACTCGATGCCGAGCCTTCGCCCAGCGGGTTTAATGAACCGAACTAGCACGTTGTTATCGCGCATCGGCTTCCCATCTTTGAGCGATTGAAAAACGAGATCATTCGGTAGGGCGGACTTCACCACCTTGTAGCGTCGCTTGGCCCTTCCCGCTCTCACGATCACGGTCAAAGATTTCAACCGTTGGATACGTTCGATAACCGACCGATCCACTCCAATCGTTGCGTTGCTGCAATCGCTTTTGGGTTGCCCCCAATCGCCACGACAGTAACGTTCATCAATCGTGATGGAATCGGCGTGCACATCTTCCCAGCGCAATCCGATTAATTCGCTCACACGCAATCCGGTGTAAACCGCCACATAAACCATCGTGGAGTACGGTTCTGGGATTTCGTTTACAAGCTGCTCGAACTGCTCCGGTGTGATGTGTGGTTTCGCTTTGCGCTTTCCTCTCTTGCTAGTTGGCAGCCGCACTCCTTCCACTGGATTCTTCACCAGCAAACCGTATCCCACTGCGGAACGCAGAATACTCGACAGAACGTCGCGGATTTTGTCCTTCGATTCCTGGCCGAGCGTTGAGAGAGTTGTTCCGGAGAAGTATCGCTGGAATTCGAGTGTGGTCAGATCACGCAAGCACGAGTTTGCGAAGGCCGGATACAGGTAATTCCGTATCACTCCTTCGTATCGCTCGCGCGTGCTTGAGGCCATGAGCGGCATCACCACTGGTTTGTACGTGCTCTCCACGTACGATTGAAAGTTTGTCGCTGATCCGATGCTCTCAAGTCCCTGATTGAGAGGCCTGAGATATTCAGCAGCGACCTTCAGAACTTCCCGCTCGCGCATACTCGCGGGAGCTAGTTTGATTCGTTCTCGTTTCCGCTTGTGTTTTCCCGCGATGAAGTGGTCCTTCCAAAACAGCAAGGTCCACCACCCACCGCGTCGAACAGGTCGCGGGTCTTGAAATCTCCTGCGGGCCATCCGTTCGAAATCTCCTTTGGATGGCTCGCCGGAATTCGCCTTGATCCGAACGATAGCACAACTCGGTTGCTGCGGATTGCATTCGCTTTCCTCAAATTTCTTCATCAGCTCGCCTACTCATTTCGTGAGAATTGGCGTGGGTTTGCTTGATATGGGTCAGCCCTTGTGGTTGTTCGCTCTGCTAGCGAGCCCTTGTGAAAGTGACGAAAAAGACAAATATGAATGCCCGTTTGTCACTTTCGTCTTTTTGTGTCGGCCGCCCCCAACGTCTCGTAGTCGGAATGGGAATGGCCAATGCGAATGGGTAAAGGAGAATGGGTTAAGGGAAAGGAGTCCGCCCTGTTGTGCTCGTGCTTGTCGGCAGCGGCGGCTTCGCCGCCGCTGCCGACTGAGTGTCTTTGTGGTTCGTTTTCTCTTAAATTCTGGCTAGGTGTGGAGACCAGGCGCCACGCCGGTGTCGGTGCCTGTGAGCAGTTGTTTGCTCAACGCTCGGATTTATGGAGGGATCTGTCGTCGCGAAGGACTTAACTGATGGCTCGATCAAGTATGTTCTGACTGGAATTCCGCAACACTCGTGCACTCGCTGCATGTCCGGATGCTTTAACACGTATCCGTAGCTCCGGTCCCGCACTGCGCTCCCCGTAACCATGTAGAGTTGCGAATGTTTTGGAAGGAATTTGGTGACGTCAGAGAAGCGTATCGCCAGATTTTTTGCCTGCGAGAATGTTCCCCGTTGCTGGTCATCTATTTGGGCAATTGTGGTGCTTCCATCGCCGACCTTGAGGAGGAATTCATCCCATAAGTAAGGTCGTCCACTGCGCTCCGGGATCGTAGGCAACGGGCATCCCTGCTTGGTAAGCAGGGCGATTTTCATTTCATGGTTAAATACGAACTCGGCCACCCATTGGGTCGCGTCCAAATAGAAATCGACCGCCAGCAACCGATCGAGCACGGTCTTCTCCCTGTGCGAACGCCTGGCCCTCCGATCTGCTCCCAGCAGTCGGGTAGCTGACTTCGTTGTCTGGTAAACAACCGGATAACTGGACACTCTCCGCAGGAATCCGTTCTGCTCCAAAATTCGGAGGTGAGCCGCCGCTCGGGTGTCCGAGTTAGCGAGTCCTAGCCGTTTTGCTTGTCCAATTGTGCAGTACCCTCCGAGCTGGACAAGCGTGTTGAGAAAATTGTCTGAGCGCAGATCCAACAGCGCCACGCGATTATCGAAACGCAACATCCCCGGTTCTCCTATGCAAGATTTGGAGTGGGTCGGTAGCTTTGACTAGTGGGTCAGTGGAATGTGGCTTTGTGGTGAGGCTTGAGTGTGGGTTCGAGCTAAAAAGCGATGGCTATGACAGTCGTTCTTGGAGAGACTCGGGCAACGGTACTAACGAAAATTGCGGCGAAAAGTTGCGCAGCCCGGTGACCTGGCATTACCCCTCTACTTACCAATGAGGCGTTTTTTGAGCAAAAGCTCACCAAATTTTTTTGGCTTTGTCTGGGGGACGGTGAATAAGGGTCCTATTTGGCCAAATTCGAGTGGCTTTAGGTTCTGTTGTGGATTGACTTGGGCGGCTCGACGGCTATTTCGGCCAACTGGAGGTATGGTCAAAGAGCTGCCCTCTATATATCTAATTGCACAAAAACTCCGAAAAATGGTCGCGTCAAACCGATTTTCCTTGGTACGAAATGGAACGGACGTTTTACGGGCGCCTCCCTGCCGACCAATGACATCACTCTATTTGTAAGAAGCCTTTTTTCGGCAAAACCTCAAAACAAAAAATAAAAAAATTGTTATGACAACCTGAAGCAAGCTGGGCCAACGCAAAGACCTCCTATATATTCCTAATGCCCATGAACTGGGAAAAATGAGCGCCTCGACCGAAGAAAATTTTGCCTTAGAAAAATCTACATAGCTGGACAGGCGCTTGCGCCCGGCGGCGTAATGCCGAACAGCGTAATCGGCCGGTTTTCCAGTTACTTCGACAGCTTGACTCTGCTCTCAATTTGCGTACAATTGCTCTCGTAATGAGAGCAGAACCGAAAGCCTTGGCAGACGTGCTCTTCGGGAAGGGCCGCGGAGCCATTCTTGGGCTTTTGTACGAGCATCCTGATGAGTCCTTTTACTACCGTCAGCTCGCTCGCGAACTTGGCGGCTTGAGCGTGGGAACGATCCAGCGCGAGTTGGATCTTCTGAGCCAGCTTGGTCTCCTCGAACGCTCCACAGTCGGCAAACAAGTCTTTTATCGTGCCAATCGCAGCCATCCAGTTTTTCCCGAATTGCGTGCCTTGGTCGCAAAGACAGTCGGGACAATTCCCATGCTGCGTTCCGCACTCGCTCCTTTAGCCGATTCTGTTTCGGTGGCGTTTATCTATGGCTCAGTGGCACGAGGCGAAGAGAGATCAGAAAGCGACATCGACCTCATGGTCGTGGGCAAAGCCAGTCTCGAAGATGTTCTTGGAAAACTGAGCAGTATCGAAGCATCGCTTCGGCGAGCAGTAAACCCCACCGTCTATTCCCCCTCCGAGTTCAAGACAAAGTTCGCGAGCGGAAATCATTTCCTTAATTCGGTGGTCCGCGGCGAAAAGATATTCGTGATCGGAGACGAAGATGAGCTTAGAAGAGTGGGTGGAATACGGTTGGCTCAAAACGGAACCGACAAGTCGCGACGAGATTAAGAACCTGCTTACGATTGTCGAGCGCGACCTGAAGGATGCAAATGTCGCTGCAGTTTCGCAGGACCGACGGTTCGAAGCTGCATACAACGCTGCGCGAACCGCCGCCATGATTGCACTTCGTGCCTGTGGCTATCGCACGTCATCTCAAACTGGGCATCATCTGAAAACCATCGAGTCTCTCGAATTCACCATCAGGGCAGATGACAAGCTGATCCAGAGGATGAAGCTGCTCTCGAAGAAACGGAATGCGACCAGCTACGACGCAGCGGGGAACGTCTCAAATCAGGAATTGGGTTTGGCGATAAAGACAGCAACTGACCTGCGCCTTGGTGTCGTCGCCTGGCAAGAGAAGGCTCATCCTGAACTCCTAACGGGATGACACAACGCGCGCTCGGTCCGGTGCGAAGACGATCATCGAAATTACTCTGTCGTCGTAACCGCTCGTTCGAGAATTTCTAAACGAAATGTCCAGTCCACTTTCCGAAGTGCTAACGGCAATTTCTCACTTCGACTCGGCGGATCTAGTGGCGACCGCTGGTGGGTTGCAATTACTTCCCGAAAATGCGGAACACGTCGTACGCCTAGAAGCACTAGCGCACGCAGCCGCGTCCCTGAAGACTTTTAACAATCAAATCAGTTCGCCTCGGTTGCGAAACTTGTTGAATGATTTGCTTTATCGCCTCTTTGGGAGGGCAGAGGATCCTCCTCCCGACTGCATTATTGAAGAGATTCCCATTTTTGGTGGCTCATACAGAGTCTTCCCAGGCGCTGGCGAATCTTTTCCGTTCATTCTCAGGAACATGATCGCAGCAATATTCTTCTCTTCTCATATCACTAACAAGCAGTTTCTGCAGGATTCGCACGACTCAGCGGCAGCGATCTTATCCATAAGTAATGAAGTCGCTGTTCGCGCCGGTCTCCGACGAGGAACAGAACCCAGTGCCGGAGGCAAAGATGTTCGTGTGCCTTCATCGGAGGTGTTCCAAGCCTTAAAACGTTCAGTGACGTTCACGGAGACCGAGCTGCAAGAGGTTCTCTCTCGACAGCAGGTTGACATCAGTGCACTCGCACCATTCCTGGCAGAGGCCGGGGAGGATCACGCTAGTTCATACAGCGTTGAGGTTGGGCCCCTTCACCGCTGTCCGATAGTGCGACTTGGAACCACGTACATCGTTGCTTCGCCAAGTGCCCTCCTGGATGCGCTTGCACACCGTCTGAATTGTCTGACAATCCAAAATAACCTGCAGGCTCAGTACGCCCTCGCATACAACCACTCCGTTGAAGCGTCAGTTTCAGAGAGTCTTGGTTATTTGGTAAACGGAATCGTCTTAGCCCCTCCAGCAAAACTGACCTTACCATCGACGATAACGGAGATACTGGCTGAAATCGACAAGGACAAGAGGGCATATGTGGCGATAGTAACGGACCCAATGGAAGACTATGACGTGAGTGGGAAAACTCGCTATTGGAACATGGATGCGTTGATAACTCCTCTTATGGATCGCATGAAAGAGTTCGAACAACAGATTCACGCTGAGGATTCCAACACCAGAATTCTGTTTCTTTTAGTTCACCAAGCTATCGGTCGGGCTTACGGTGTCGCGTTTCCGCAGTTCTCAGATACCTCTATGCTTCACATGGTCAGTGCGGCTGACCTCCGAACAATCAGCGTGCTGGAGGCTGGCGATCCGCTTGCTGTTTGAAGCTTCGCCGAGGCAGCTCACGGATTGCGCGAGAAGGGCGTGCGCGTACAGGTATGGAACACGTTGGATGAGTATGGATTTTTTGCGGCGCACGAATACAGCTTCTATGTTGGAGACGATCGTGTACCTAACGTAATTTCCATTCACGCTGCGGACTTTGCTCGCCCGCTGAGATGTAAGGTGTCGCACCTCTTGGGTGTACATGCTGTTTCACACTATCAACTCAAGGGCAGCGTTGAAGTGCAATCGTTGCACAGAAACGCTGAGATTCCAATTTACATTCCACTGGGCCCAAGAAGAGGGCGGGTAGCGGTCTACCTCGAAGCGCTTGAGACTCCGGTTTGGATTCTCGGGCCAGATCAGTCCGACAATGACGCGCTCTATGGCGAACTCGCAGATGCTGTTGCATTTTGGCTATGGCATGCGAGTGTTCGTTTGCATGGAAAGCTTAAACATGTTTCGCTTTTAACAATCGAACTGGCCGTTGCAGAAGAGTTCCAAGGGAAGGTAGAAGAGAGCAAATCTCTGCCGGCACTTCTGGTTGAGAGCACCGGGGCTTCCGCCCTGAAGCTCGTGTTTACTTCGACGTTTCACGACCTCGTTCGTCAGCCCGATAATCGCGCCGACCGTGAATTGCTCAAGTCCCTACTTCTCGCTCTGATGACGCCAAATCTGGAACTTGAACACCAAGTCGCTACTCTCGTGGAGCAGATTGCGCCTTTAGGGCTCAAAAAGAAACTGCTGTCCTTCAATGTTAGGGCCGACGCGGCTCTCGACGAGCGCGGTCTGCCTCTGTACAGAGGTGTACGGAAGTACTAGATCGGCAAACTGCTCGATTCAGTGGGAGAGCATTTGGCAGCGGCACAGCTTGCCATCGGACCTATTCCTGATCCGGATCGTACGGCCGTTCTAAATAACATAGTCGGCTTTTGCTACAGCAAGCTGGAAAATCTCATTGCATCACTCGCCGAGGAAGGCGTACTGCAATTCGTGATGCAGCAGCATGAGGCAATCCTGCACCGGCAGGCCCTCGGAAGATCAACTATTGCGACGCGACTTGCATGCTTTGGTAATGACTCCAGGCTTGTATCTGGCTTTCGGGACGACCTGCAGAGTCAGGCTCGCGATGCCATTGCTGTCCGGTTCCTTATCGAGTATCTCGCCGCGACACCGCCGTCTGGCCAACTGCCGATGACGCTGGAGCGATTCGATGAGATGCTAATGCTGGCCAGCGAAATCACTAATTTCGGAATGCTCAGCGACTCTGTCCAAAACGAGCTCACGGATCTCAAGCTGAGTGTTGTGCCTTCAGGGCGCTTGGGAATCAGAGGTGATGAGTATAGGAAAGCAAGCAGCCAATACATGGAAGCGTTTGCGAGCCATGAAATGTATGTTTCTCCCAGAACATTTCGGACACTGACGGTGCCGATCGAAGCCGACGAAGAGCCGCCGCAACTCGTCGGAGAGTTAGATAAAGCTGCGTTCGCCGAGTTCGGCTATTCAATATCCGATTTGGATAGATTCATGGGTGCGCTCCTCCAGATGAGTGACTCTGGGCAGCCGTTCTGCAACGCCAATCGGGATGACCTAGATACCGCGGTGCGCAATGCGACGGGTTGGAATAACGCACAGATCACCAAAATCGTTGAATCAATGGTCCTCCGGCCTCGTGCTGACTTCCTCAGGCCTGAACCACCGTTCTCAACAGCAGAAGTCTACCCTGGCGCTTTAACCGCAATCTGTCATATATGCGCAGGCCCTTGATTGAAATAACACGGAGCGGCCAGAAACAAATCGCTTGGGGTTATCGCAACCTGCATCTTGCCCATGAAAACCTGCTCAAGCTTTGTCTCAGTGGTCGCCTACGGACAAGCACCACAGAGATGAAGAATTTCATTAGTCCCGTCACGAATCGCCAAGGACTGCATTTTAATGATGAGGTAGCAAAGTTGTTTTCTTATCCAGGTCTGGACGTCCACAAACGGGTCAGTAAAATTCCAGGAACCACTGGGCTCAAGAATGTCGGCGACTTGGATGTCCTGGTTGCCGATTCTCTACGAAAACGCCTCGATGTGATCGAGTGCAAGGACCTGTCGAATGCACGGACACCACACGAAATGCGACTGGAAATTGAAAATCTGCTCAGCAGTGAAAGGGTCAGCAACCCTATTTCGCTCCGCCATCACAAACGAGTGACTTGGATAAAACAGAATCTACAATCCGTCCTGAAGTGGCTCAAAATAAAAGAAACTAAAGACTGGAGAGTCGACGGATACGTCGTCGTGGATCATCCTTTAATGACGCCATATCTGCGACAAATGCCAATGCGAGTAATTCCCTTCGCTGAGCTCGAGGGCGAATTGTTGAAAAAACATGGAGACAGGGCAAAATGACAGATCTGGAAACATTCTGTTCCCATGGCAGACATGCCCTCCAGCGGACAGATGTATGCCTCGTAGCGCTGGTGCAGGTCTTTCACAGTCTGCTGGCAATCGCGCCCGCACAATGACTGTGAACCCTTACAGCCAGCCAAGCGTGGTTGTAGAGCATGAATCGGGGACAGGTGTCCTGTCCCCAGGCGTGTCCCCGATTACGTGTCCCTGAGGACACGCCGTTAATGGAATGGTTAAAGGCGTCGTGACGCGACGCCTTTAGCGGTGAATGTCAGCCGACATTCACCGCGTCTAACACCGCTCGCTTGGAACAGATGTAACAAATGGAAACAGTTGCATTTGTTACATCTGTTCCAATGACAACAGATTTAGGCCGAGCTGTGTTGAAGCGATTCTGAAAGCGCGTGCAATAATCCCTGACCATGCGCTTCCGCTTTATCTGCTCTCTTTTTGATCTTACCTCCGACAAGTCTTGCCTGTGTGCAATCGAAACTGCGGGCTCGCGATGTTGGAATCGAGTTCGAAGGGACTCCTGGTCCGCTGAACGCGATTACCGATGTCTCTGGCAGGGATTGGTCACCGACACTGGTCTCAGGTAGCGGAGCGCTGCGGGTTGGACAAGGTCCGGTCAGGACCGGACGGTTTGAGAAGTTTGGCAACACGAAGGCTGTCCGCAGTAGGCATTCGGTTTATCGCGTGTGGCTAGTATGCGGTGGAAACTCTTCGAAGGGCGTCTATTTAGCTCTCGAAAGAACTCGCCCCGTCGTTCGCAAGCGCGATTGGCTGCTTCCTGACCCGCAAAGTGTCCGCTTGTCTTCAGGGTTTTCGCTGCCTAAGTCAATAAAAAATGTTATCGTCCGGCTAGCGGTGGTTTGTCCCAAAGCGAGCGAGTGTTGAGCGGATCAAATCTCGCAGGTTGCAAGGCTGCAACGACCAGGGCGCTGACCGTCCTCATCTTCTTGGCGGCACCGCTTGCTGCACAAACGACCAGCAGCAGAGCAAGCACCGTCGCCGAAGTTCGCGCACACTTCGCTAAACCTCCTGACGACTCGCGGATCATGATGCGCTGGTGGTGGTTCGGACCGACAGTGGAGAACGCGGAACTGCGGCGCGAGCTCGAAACGATGAACCTGGGCGGCATTGGTGGCGTCGAGGTGCAACTCGTGTATCCGCTTGCTCTCGATGATTCAGTCAGCGGAGTGAGAAACACTCCGTACCTGTCGGATGCCTCTCTTGAGAGGTTGCGATTTGCTGCAGAAACGGCTGCTAAATTGGGTTTGCGTTTTGATTTAACACTTGGCAGCGGATGGCCATACGGTGGCCCTTCTGTTCCAGTCAATGAGGCCGCGGGGATGCTTCGGATTCACCAAGTGCGCGTAACTGCTGCTGAAGGACGAAAGTTTCCGCTACCAGACATCGTTGATGGAGAGAAGTTGCTCGCTGTCTTCTTCGCGCCGGGCGGCGGCCGGTCAACACCGCAGGAGTACCAGCTACTAGACGACATTCGTGACGGCATGGTCCGGTTGCCCGAGGGGGCGGGCGAAGTCTTGTTTTTTGTCTCCAGCCGCACAGGAATGATGGTGAAGCGAGCTGCCGTCGGCGCGGAAGGGTTTGTAGTCGATCACTATGATCGTGCCGCCGTCGACCATTATCTGGCGAGCGTTGGCGACCACTTCATGCAGGCCTTCCCAAGTGCTAAACCATACGCGATCTTTTGCGACAGTCTGGAGGATTATCACTCCGACTGGACACCAGATTTTCTGAGCGAATTCCAGAAGCGCCGCGGATACGATCTTGTTCCGCACTTGCCGGCGCTTGCGTCGGCCGACGTGCCCAACGCGCAGGCAATCCGGCACGACAGGGCACAAACGCTGACCGAGCTCTTCAACGAACACTTCGTTGGGCCGTTGCACCAGTGGGCCGAGAAGAACGGCACTCGCTTGAGAATGCAGGCTTACGGAATTCCGCCGGCTGAGCTTTCCAGCCACGCGTTCGTCGATCTGCCGGAAGGCGAGGGGGCACAATGGAAAGAATTGTCCGCGACGCGATGGGCTTCGTCGGCAAGCCACATCTATGGCGTGCCGGTGACTTCATCCGAAACTTGGACCTGGCTACATTCACCCGCCTTCCGTGCGACGCCGCTGGACATGAAAGCCGAAGCCGACCGCCACTTTCTCGAAGGCATCAACCAGCTCATTGGTCATGGTTGGCCGTACACACCGAAAAGCCTGGATTATCCCGGCTGGCGCTTTTACGCTGCTGCTGTATTTGATGAAGAGAACCCGTGGTGGATCGTGATGCCCGAGATCACGGTTTATCTGCAGCGGGTGAGCTACCTCCTGCGTCAGGGTGAACCCGTCAACGACGTAGCTGTGTATCTGCCCAACGACGACGCCTGGGCGAGCTTTCATCCTGGTGAGGCCGACCTGTTCGAGACGCTTAGATCCCGGATTGGGACGGATGCGATCGAAGCGATTCTGGCAAGCGGCCACAACTTCGACTTCTTCGATGAAGGCACACTCCAGCAGAAAGGGCGAATCCAAAACAACACTCTTCTGCTCGGCCCCAATCGTTACGCGATTGTGGTTTTGCCGAATGTAGAAAGCATTCCACTGCAGACCTACCGCAGGCTGGAAGAATTCGCTCGTGCGGGCGGAGTGGTGGCGGCCACGCGCCAGCTTCCCTCAGCCGCTCCTGGGCTTCTCAGCCGCGATCCACAAACCGCAGAGATTCGTGAGATCAGCCGGTATCTGTTCCAGAACGGGAATTCATCAGGGGTTTTTGTGCCCGAAGAATCGAAGCTCGCCGGTGTACTTTCGAAGAGTAAGGATCCTGATCTGGCATTTACGCCCGCTGCGCCGGAGATAGGCTTCGTCCATCGCCGCCTGCGGGATGCTGACATCTATTTCATCGCGAACACCTCCAATGTGCGCCAGATCGTCGATGCCAGCTTTCGTGTCCCAGCCAGGGCAGCACAATGGTGGAATGCGATGACGGGCACGATTTCAACCGCGACGGTGAAAGTGAGCCAGGGAAATCGAACCGCCGTCACGCTTGACCTGGAGCCGTATGCGTCGCGAGTCCTGGTGTTTTCGCAAACTGGTTCCACGGTGAAGTCGACGGTTCCTGTTGATTCCACAACGATCGACATCAGCCATGACTGGCATGTCACATTCGGGAACGGCACGAAAAGGGAAACCATGCACGATCTGCGCTCCTGGACCGAGAACCCTGACACTCGGTACTTCTCCGGCCAGGCAACATATGAAAAAACGATCTCGATTCCTGCTGCTATGTTGCGCAATACCTCAATCCGGCTGGACTTCGGTGAAGGCAAGCCCATACCCGAAGAGAAGCTTCGATCAGGTATGCAGGCATGGCTCGACGCTCCGATCCGGGAAGCCGCAGTGGTGTATGTGAACGGCCAGCGTGCCGGTTCCCTCTGGTGCCCGCCGTATTCTTTGGAAGTAACACCGCTGCTTCATAACGGAGAGAATCTCCTTCGCATAGAGGTCGCGAATCTAGCGCTGAACCATATGGCTGGGCATGCACTTCCCGACTACCGTCTACTCAACCTTCGGTACGGTGTTCGTTTTGAACCACAGGATATGGACAAAGTACAGCCAGTCCCTTCCGGCTTGGTTCAGCACATCGAACTCGGGATCAGAAAGACAAGCGAATAGACTTTATCTGGGGGCGCCATGAGATCGTGAACTTTGATCCGATGCGCAGCCTAATGTAATGCATGATCCTCGAGTTCCAGTGGTCTGCCGTTCAGTGCCCGTATCGGTCCGCCATCGAATCTAGTTCGCTGGCTTTGTATCGAGCCGGAGAAATCGGGCTGCGTTGTTGTAGAGAATGTCGCGTTTCTGTTCGAGGGTGAGGTACTCGGCGTTCTGAATGAGGCTGATGGAATAAGCCATCAACTTCGGCCACTGCAGTTGGTCCGTGCCGAACATTACACGGTCCTCGAATCCGGCTTCGACGAGTCTCTGAATATATCGATTGACCTCTTTCAGCGGATAGCTCCAGATTAGTCCAGCCACATCGACATATACATGCGAGTTCGCTTGCAGCAACGTAAGCATGTTGTCGATCATCGGATAGCCCGCATGCATTACCTGCACACGCAGCTTTGGGTGGCGCGCAAGCAGTTCCTCTAACAGCAAGGGATTACCCATGGAGCCGCGGTACTTGGGCATGGCGATGTTTGCCCGGCCTGATCCACCTGTGCCCATATGAATCGCGACGGGGATATCAAGTTCCTCTGCCAGTGCGAAGTACTGGTCGACCGAAGGATCACTCGGCGATAGACCCTCGTATTGCAGCCCGATCTCCCCCATTACTTTGAACCCGTCTTGAGTGAAGCTCTTGCGTAACTCATCGAGTGGTACACGCTTGCCAGGGGGCTGGCCTTGACTGAAACTGGTTCCCGGAATGACCCTTCCCGGCGCAGCTTCCTTCCACTTCTGTACGCTCGCAGGATCGCCAAAGACCACTGCGGTGACGTTGAGCCGTTCCATATCGGCCACTACGTCCTTAACGTACTCGCCTTTCGCGGCTGGATAAAGTTTAGGGGTACAGTCTTCGTGACTCCACCCGGACGGACCCTCCTTGCTATTCGGGTCAGAAGCGAGGAACTTGGATTCGTTAGGGCAAATTAAACCGCCGGGACGAGACTCAAGCATCGCGTGAAAATGAATGTCGATTATCGGTGGCACGGCTGTGCCGGTGTTTTGTGACGGGCACGGAACGTTGGTGGTTGCAACCAAAACGACGCAAAGTAGCGCCGCAGGCGCCTTGTGGATGATCATCAAGGTCTCTCCGGAACCATCCGCCCGACTTAACTATTTTCGGCTGTGACGCTACTGTCCTGCTGCTTTTTGAGTGAGTTCAACGTCGAGGTCAATCTTGATTTCCTCGCTAATCATCGCGGCCGGCGCCTTCGCACCGACTCCGAAGTCCTTGCGGTTCACTGAGGTTGTTGCTGAAAGCCCGCGACGCTGATTCGGCCCCATCTTCATGGGAGCTGAAGGCCCATCTACGTCGAGGGTGACTTCCTTGGTCACTCCCTTGATCGTCAAGTCGCCCACTAACTTCAACTTGTTATCACCATTCTTCGTGATGCTCTTGGACTTGAATGTCATGTTCGGGAATTGTGCCGCGTCGAAATAATTGGGACTGCGCAGATCGTTGTCTCGGCCGTCGTTGCCGGTGTTGATGGAAGCGACATCCATGGTGGCGTTCACCGTTGATTTGGTGAGATCCCGGTCATCCACAGTCGCCGAGCCGCTCACCTTCGTGAATCGTCCGTGTACGTTGCTGATGCCCAAATGACGGACGGTAAAGCCGACAGTAGTGTGAGCAGGGTCTATCTGCCACTCGGATCCCTGTCCCCAAGCTGCGGTTGTAATCAACACTGCTGCGAACAGATTCAATACGGCACGTCTCAATGAATTCTCCTAAAAGTGATTTGAATTGATCGATCCGGGCAACAACGCAAAAAACGTTTACTTGTCACGCGGGCCGATCTCCTGCTTAGTGACTTCGCTGCGCGAAAAGATTTCACCAGTAGCCGCTTGTTGGCTCTCCTTTTTCGCGTGAAGGCGCTGATATTCCGTGAAAGCCTTTTGTTGCTCCGCTGAATTGCCCATAGCTCTGTTAGCTTGCGAAAGCCGATACCAGATCACGTCATTGTCTGGGTTCAACTCGATCGCTCTTTTAAGGTGCGGCAGCGCAACTTGAGGTTTCTGTTCAGATAACAGGGTTGCAGCCAAGCCCAGATGGGCTTCCTCGAATTCCGGATAGTACTTGAGCGCTTGTTCAAACAACTGCTCAGCCTCAGAGAATCGACCAGCGTTGCGGTGCATTTCTGCAAGCTCATAGCTTGCATTGGCATTGCTCGGGTCGAGCTTGAGTTCCGCTTGAAATTCTTCCTGGGCTGCGGTTGCATCCTCGACTGAAGAAGCAGCACGAGAGCGCGCCAAGAGTGTTCGCCCCAGGCGAAAGTGAATTCCAGCATGTTGAGGATCGCGGGCGAGTACTTCGCGAAATTCCCTTATCGCAAGATCGTTTGCTCCCTGACTTTCATAGGCTTCACCCGCAGCCTCGTGCCTCCACAAGGAATCCGGAGCCTCCTGCGCGAGCCTCTCCATACTTAAGAACGCGAAATTTCCGAATAAGCGACCAGTGTTGTACAAGACCTCTGGATCCTTCGGGAACAGACGATTCAGTTGAAGCGCCACTTCCACCGCCTTGTCATGCTGACCAAGCCCCGTATAAGCGCGTTGCAATTGAAGCCCGGCGAGACGTTTCGTTTCGGGATCACTAGTTTGGCGGAAGGCTTTTTGAAGTCCAGGAACAGCTTCCTGGAACCGACCCAACTCCGATAAGGACATTGCGAGCAGTGCTTCTGTTTTCGCCAAACTGGGCTTCAACTTCAGTGCTTGCCGTAGAGCGCTCACCGCCTGCTCAAATTTCTTCTCCTCGAAATAGATTAGGCCGAGGTTCGCGTGCACTTCGGCGGCTCCCGGAGCGAGCTGCCGGAGCTTTTCATACGCTATCTCAGCGTCCGCATAATGCCCCGACGCGAGAGCTGCTTGTCCTTCTTCACCGTATTGGGCGAGCAATGCGGAGTCGTTTGACTGAGCGAGTACAGGCGCAGCCCAAGAACACACGCAGATAGCAATCAATTTGATCGAAGTTCTAACTGCCATGAGCATGATCGGGAGTCTATCCCCTATAAGGGAAAACCCGCCAGACCAAATGGGCAGATCAGGCGGGTCCGTGAGACTGACTTCGCTGTTAGAAAACTACTTTGGCCCCCAGTTGGACAGTGCGGCCTGGCCGAGAGGCGGTGACCACACCATAGTTTGCGCCGCTCGGGTTGTTGCCAACTGCGCTACCTATACCCGTGCTGGTTGCTGGGTCAAATCCATATTGCGCGTGGTTCAATGCATTGAACGCCTCGAGCCGAAACTGCAAGCCAACGCTCTCGGTAAACTTAAATTCTTTACCCAGACCGAGATCAAAATTACTAATGCCGGGCCCGCGGAGTATGTTCCGGCCACTGTTCCCAAATTGACCCGATAGGGGCTGCGTAAAGCACGCCGTGTTAAACCACTGGCTCACATTCCTGGGAGCATTGTTGGGATCGCAACCGGGCACCAAGTTAGCTCGTTCCGTGAATGTAACCAGCAGATTGTCTTTGTTATTTGCGGCCACGGAGAATGGAAAGCCTTTTTGGAACGTTGCGATTGTGGTGAACTGCCATCCTCCGATCAAAGCATCCTCCGCCCTGTTCGCATTCCCGCCAAAACGCTTCCCGCGGCCAAAAGGCAACTGCAAAACGCTACTCACAACGAAGCGATGGTTTACGTCGAAATCTGAACGTCCATAATCCGCACGAGTATTATGTTCGTTCATGTGTCCGGCAAAGGCATTCGTGGCTCCGACGCCAGCGGCGGCCGATTTATCGTCCAGACTCTTAGCCCAGGTATAAACCGCGACCAGTGCCATAGAACTTGAACGGCGTTCGAGTTTGAGATTAGCGGCGTTGTAGTTAGAGTACCCATTCCATTCGCTGTCCAAGAAGCCATTTGCCGAAGTGATATTCGCCAGCGGACGACGAGTACTCACAGGACAAAGGGCCGCAGCATTGGTTGGATTCCCACCCACGGTGGCATCGCACAGCGCTGGATTTGGCGGCGGTAAAGGCTGACCAATATTGAACCGATTCAACAAATGGGTACCTTTGTTGCCCACGTAATTGGCTTCCAAGGTAGTGTTGCTCGCCAGTTCACGCTGTACCGAAAGCGACCACTGCTGGACGTAAGGATTGCGTGGCTTTTCCGAGATGATTACAGCAAAGAAAGCGCCGCCGTCCTTCGCTGGGCTGACTTGATGCAGCGTCACCGGAGGGAAAGTCTGATCCGTCGTCTTTGGAAGAGTAGGAATGGTATTCGGACTGAGGGCGGTGCGGACGATAATCGGGTATATGTCGCCAGTATTATCGATCTCGCGCGTCTCGGCGGAGTCGAAGAAAATTCCGTAGCCGCCGCGAACTACCGTTTTGTCCGATACTCGGTAAGCAAGGCCCGTGCGCGGTGCAAAGGGTTGCTTGGAACCGTCGGCCGGGTTGCGTCGCCCGCAGTATCGATAAAAGCCGTTACCGGGGGGAGCAATAGGACTGCCAAGGGCGGCGATCGTCTCCGTTCCCAAGGCAGGGTTGGCGAAGCACAATCCGCCGCCTGGATTAGCAGTATCGAACCAGAACATTTGGTTGTGTTCTTCAGTGGGTACAGATCGATAATCCCAACGCAAGCCAAGGTTTACGGTGAGGCGACTAGTGGCCTTCCAGTCATCTTGAATGAAGGGAGCGACATACAGGTAGTGGAACTGGTTCAAGTTGCCCGGTGCCGCCGAGGGATTGCTGAATGGCCCCGGCTGAAAGGTGGACCCAGTTTGGTAGTAACCGAGCAAAAAGTCGGCTACAGAGTTACCTGTTCCGCACAGAGCCGACGCGTTGGGACATCCTCCGGAATTCGAGGTTATGTTTTCATTAGCAAAGTTGAAGCTACCCAGGAAGTCCGCGGAGAGATTCCGTTTTTGAATCCAGCGGCGATAGTCAAATCCCACACTCAAAGAATGTTTGCCACGAACTGTTGTGAAAGAATCGGCAAACTCCCAAGTTCGTATGTCGCTGGTCGTCGTATCGTTAACCTGACTGCCAGATCGCGAATTAGTAAGTCCAGGGCCGTTGAAACCAAAGTCGGGATACAGGCGGGCAGCGTTAGGGAGGTTCGGAAAAACGCCGCTTAGTCCGAGCGTTGTCACGTCAGAACTGGGAGCGGGAACTCCGCCTTGATTGCTAATGGCAGTGAGATGACCAAACCGGAAGTTGTTCACATTCCTCGTCCCTAGAGCTTTGGTGTGCGAAATCGTCCAGCTCTCCGGCTGCACGTCAAACACACCAAATCCGAAAGGAACTGAATCGGCACCATTCACGTTCTGATTTTGATACGTCGAATGGGTCCATCGGACGAATACCCTGCCGAACTGCCGTAGCTCTTGATCCAACTTATAGGTTTGCTGATTCACTGTTTGAGGCAACGTAGCGTTCAGCCTGAAGTTCCCCAGACATGCAGGTGGACCAGCTAAGCAATTCGGCGCTGGAATCAGATGAGCTGCGAGCGAAACATTCGCGAGTCGTTCGAAGCGATTTGCGGGGATGGTGTCGTTCGGAAAAGGCAACCCGGTAAGCGGATCGACTGGACGGCAGAATGTGGTTGGTCCGGGAACGCAAGCACCACCTGCTGCTTTTGGAGTGCCGAGGCCGGCCAGAGAAGAAAAATTACCAGTCAACCACACTGGAGAAGGGGCATTAAAGAACTGATTAATGCCGCTGCTGATACGCCAACCCTCATAATTTGCTAGAAAGAACGTCTTGTTTCTCCCGTCATAAACCTTCGGGATATAGACCGGGCCGCCAACTACGAAACCGAATTGGTTCTGTCGGAGTTTTGGAATAGTAGCTTGAAAAGGCGCTCGTGCGTCCAACGCGTCATTTCGTAGGAACTCGAAGGCTGTGCCGTGCAGGCTGTTCGTTCCGCTCTTACTGATTATGTTGACCTGGTTAGCGCTGAACCCGTACTCCGCCGAATAGGTCTCGCTTTGAACTTTGAATTCCTGGATAGCGTCTTGTGAAAGTATGACGGCTGGTGTGCTCAGGGCCGTGTCAGTGTTCACCATGCCATCCAGTGTGTAGTTATTCGAGGTCGGTCTGGACCCATTGATACTGATTGCATTACCAGCGCCCTGGCGCATCTGGCCCTGTTCGCCGGTAGTTTCCACGGCTCCCGCGCCGATGAACAACAAATTCAGGAAGTTGCGTCCGTTCAAGGGCAGCTGGTCAACCTGCTTCTGGCTCACCAGTTGTGATACTGAGGAACTGTCGGTATCGAGCGCGGCCGTCGAACCAGTGACTTCGACAACCTCGGTGACTTGACCAGGTCTCATGAAGACGTTGACGCGTGCCTGTTGAGCCACGGCCAATCCAATGTTGTCGACGACTGCCTTCTGAAATCCTGGAGCTTCCACCGTCACCCGGTAAGTCCCGGGAGGAAGCGGAGCCGAATAGTCCCCGGAGCCCGTGGTTCGCACTTGTTGTGTAATGGCGGTGCCAACATTCATGATCTGCACGGTTGCGTTGGGCACTACTGCTCCAGACTGATCCGTGACAGTTCCCAAAATGGTTCCGGTCGCGCCTCCCTGTGCAAACATCAGGCTTGCAGAAGCGACAGCAATCAGCAGGCAGGCAAAAAAATGAGTGGCTCTCGTGGTCCTCATTCAACCTCCAGTGCTCTCGGCACGCGAAGTAGAAACTCGCGTGGGCACTTTAGACAGCTCGGAATTGCATTGTCAAGATAAATCAGAACTTATTTCCCTATTGAAATAACTAATTGTGGAAGAAGTGAGATGGAGGCTGCTTGAAGACCTACCTCGCAGCTCGCATACGATGGGTAAGCGATGAGGCTGTGATTAGCTTGTGCTCTACGTAGTTATAAGGAGCGATGGTTTCTCCTTTGAGCAATGCCAAACCGAGATGAATCAATCGGGGACCATAGGAGGGCGCTTCGTGAGATACCGAGGCAATCAGCGGAGTACCACCTGCAGTCATTTCTTGGAGCGCCTCTTCGATGCAGTCTTGGCCCACGATGGCAACGTGGTTTTGACGTCTGAGCTCGCGAACTGCTTTTAGAGCACCAAGAGCACTCGTATCAGTTGCTGCAGCTATCAAAATCCCCTTGTCACCCTGATGTTTGCGCAGGAATTCACGTGTGAGCCGGTAGCTCTTCTCTCGCAATCCTTCGCCATCAAGATTGAGGAATACTCCTTCTCCAACGTTTGGAAGCCGCGATCGAACTCCAGCAAAGGCTCCGCTTATGCGGCTTTGCACGAGGGGACCTGCCTCACTGATACCGAGGCCAATCACCCACTTGACGTTCCCGTTCCATGCAGATTTTGCGTGCTGCGCGAGAAATTCGCCAGCTTCAAAGCCGACTCGATAGTTGTCCACTCCAAAAAATGTTGCATGGGGATGAGGGATATCGACCGCGATCAGCGGAATGCCGGCACCATGCACTTTGTCCGCAATCATTGGCGCGATATGCTCGTCGATCTGAAATTCAATCACCAGGTCTACGCGTTGCTTAACGAACTCGTCAGCATTTTCTAAAGCTGCGGTGGCATCATATCGATTGTCCAGAACTATTAGATCCACTCCCGCGGAAGCTGCAGCGGCTTTGAGACTCTTAGTGACATCGACAGAGAACGGCATCTCCGATGACTCGCTTCCGAAGCCGAAACGGATCTTTCTGGGACGCGAAACTATTCGGTATAAGCCGTCTTGGGTCTGCGCGAGATAACCCCGGTGCACGAGGGTTTTGAGAATTCGGTACACCGTCGTCTTAGAAATGTTGGTCTGCTCGTAAATCGATTCCAAACCTTGAGGACGATTGTCCGACTGGAGCAATTCAAGTACATCAAGTGCCTTCGAAAGAACCGGAATCAAGTAGAGCCTTTTGGGAGCCGTCTTACGCAATCTGATTTCGCCTCAGAATTCTGGGGAATGGGGAAAGCCGCAGTATACAACTCACATTGCATGGTTTCATTTGGCACATAGTTTGTTCATTGACACAACGGGAGACTAAGACTTAGAGTCGGCGAGTCTATTTGAGATCGAAGCGTTCATGAATCCAAATCCCGCGATCGGCGTTATCTTTCACTGGCTGGGAGGACTGGCCTCCGGCAGTTTCTATGTTCCATATCGTGGCGTAAAGCTGTGGGCGTGGGAGACGTATTGGCTCGTCGGAGGATTCTTCAGTTGGATCATTGTGCCCTGGATGCTCGGTTCGTTGCTGACCCACGACTTGTTCCAGGTTCTGCATGAGGCACCAGCTACCTCCCTATTTTGGACATATTTCTTCGGCGTCCTGTGGGGATTGGGGGGACTCACTTTCGGTTTGACCATGCGATACCTGGGAATGTCTCTGGGCATGGCAGTTGCACTGGGCTATACGGCAGCCTTCGGAACCCTGATGCCTCCGATCTTTCGCGGAGTGTTCGCAACTGAGGTTTTGGGAACGACCTCGGGTCGAGTGATCCTCATAGGAGTGGCGGCCTGCCTGGCCGGGATCGTCTTTGCGGGATTAGCCGGTATGCACAAAGAGCGGGAACTTTCTGAAGAGCAAAAGCGTGCATCTATTAGGGAATTTGCACTGAAGAAGGGACTGCTAGTCGCAACGTTCTGCGGGATCATGAGTGCTTGTTTTGCTTACGGCTTGGCAGCAGGCGATCCGATCAAGGCGCTTACAATTCAACACGGCACCGCCCCTCTCTGGCAGGGACTTCCCGTTTTGGTCGTCCTTCTCCTCGGAGGCTTCACTACGAACTTCATCTGGTGCCTGATTCTGAACATTCGCAACAAAACCGGCTACCAATACCTTCATTCCGAAATTCGTGGTGTGGTGCCCTCCCGAGATGAGGAGTATGTCTTGGAAACGGCGACGGATGCCCCAGGAGAGGAGATGGCAGTTGCCGTCGCAGTCGCTACTGAGCAGCCGGCACGCGCTCCTATGGTTGCCAATTATCTTTTCTCCGCCTTGGCTGGAACGACGTGGTATATGCAATTCTTCTTCTACACGATGGGCGAGACCAAAATGGGAAGATTCAAGTTCTCCAGTTGGACGCTGCATATGGCCAGCATCATTATTTTCAGCACTCTCTGGGGAATTGCGCTGAAGGAGTGGAAAGGAGTTGGACCACGGACTAAGTGGTTGGTTGCGCTCAGCCTTTTTGTGCTTGTCGCGTCTACGGTGATCGTCGGATACGGCAACTACCTCGGACTCTCCTCCTCCCAACACTGAGTTCCCACGAATGAAAGTTTCTGGTTGTCACGCTTGAGTTCTCCTCGAATCATCAACATCAATGATCTTCGACGTGTTGCGCAGCGTCGTCTGCCTCGTGTTGTTTTCGATTACCTCGAAGGCGGCGCCGAGAACGAGATCACCCTGCAGGACAATGTGCACGCCTTTCAGCAGGTTACTTTCAGACCGCGACAGGCTGTGCATGTTGAAGCGGTGGATTTGAGAACATGTGTGCTGGAGCAGCAGTTGTCGATGCCGGTGATACTCGCTCCGGTGGGCTATAGCCGCCTAATGCATCCCGATGGCGAAATTGCTGCGGCGCGTGCAGCCCACGAAGCAGGCACAGCTTTTGTGCTCTCCACGATCTCGGGCCATAAGCTCGAAGCGTTGAGAGCCGCGTCGGATGGTCTTCTCTGGTATCAGCTCTATCTTCTAGGAGGTCGCGAAGCGGCAGAGTCAACTATCGAACGGGCTCGCCGGGCGGGTTTTTCCGTCCTAGTCATTACTGTTGACACTCCTGTCGCGGGAAATCGTGAGCGCGACCCGCGTAACGGAATGCGAGAACTTTTGAGTGGCACGCTTCTGGAGAAGATACGGTTTGCACCTCAGATTCTGAAACACCCTCGGTGGCTCATATCGTTTTTACTCGACGGGTGTGTTCCGAAGCTGGAAAACGTCGTGGTGCCTGGCAAGGGACCTCTCGCCATGACAGATGTTGCTGCTGCTCTTTCCAGTTCAATAGTGCAATGGGACGATCTCGCGTGGATTCGTCGGTGCTGGCTAGGACCGATCGTCGTCAAAGGCATACTTACAGCCGAAGATGCTAGAAGGGCTGTTGATCATGGTGCTGCGGCCATCGTGGTTTCGAATCATGGAGGGCGGCAGTTGGACGGCGTTCCCGCATCACTGCGAGCTCTTCCAGAAATCTATGCTGCAGTCGGGAAAGAAACCGAGATTCTAATGGACGGTGGTATTCGACGGGGCAGCGATATTGTGAAGGCTCTCTGCTTAGGTGCTCGCGCCGTTCTCATTGGACGAGCATACGCCTATGGTCTCGCTGCATATGGCAAAGTGGGGGTGGAGCGAGCGCTGGAGATATTACGCGACGACTTGCGACGCACTCTCACGTTGCTTGGCTGTTCGTCCGCTGATCAACTAAATCCGAGCTTCGTAAATCTGTCCCGAGACTTTATTCCTTCACTAGGTTCTCACAGCAATCCATAATGAAACTTCAGCTGCCACCTGGCTCATACGAAGCCTATTTGTTTGACTGTGATGGCACCATTGCGGACTCCATGCCATTGCACTATTTCGCCTGGAGCCAAGCACTCAGCGAGTGGAACTGCGCGTTTGAAGAAGACCTGTTTTACGCCTGGGGAGGCAAGCCTCCCTCAGAAATCATTGATTTGCTCAATAAAAGAAACGCCCTAGATATGCCTGTGCAAGTGGTGGCAGAGCGGAAGGAGCAACTGTACTACGCCTCACTTCCGCAATTGAAAGCCATAACTGAAGTGCTGGAACATATCGAAGCGGAAGAGGGGAGAATCCGTTATGCGGTGGTCTCTGGAAGTACTCGGGATTCCGTTGTGGCTTCTCTCACAACTTTAGGGCTGCTGAGCAAATTCGAAGTGATTGTTTGTCAGGGTGATTATGTGAACAGCAAACCTCATCCTGAGCCATTTTTGATTGCTGCTTCAAGATTGGGTGTACGGCCGGAGCATTGTTTAGTATTCGAAGATTCGGATTTGGGAATTGAAGCTGCCAAGGTTGCTGGAATGGCTTCTGTGAAAATTGAACGCCTGTCGAGGTGAATCCTCTTAGCTGCAATCGGCTTTGCAGCCGGAGTTGATCATGACAGTTTCCAGAGCTCCTCAGCTTGCTATGATTAGTGCGACTTTCCTCTATGCTCTCCACCCGATCGTGGGCACGATGCCCACTCCTTCTTTGATGGAGACTAACTGGTTCGACTCAACTTTGGAAAAGCTCTGCCAACCTCCGTTTGGCCATCTAACTTTTATCTCGGCGCTTGTGGCAGAGCCCAGCCCAAAATGCAATCGGGGATCATTGCAAGAAAGAAAACTCGACTGGCTCTGGATCTCTTGCGTCTGCGTTTGATCCCCCGCTTTGATTACAAGTCGAGCTCCTATCGCGCTTCTGTTCGAGATCTTTCCGATCAGCTTGACCTTGAGCCAGTGATTACTTGAGGAGAGATCATTTCGCAGCAGCGAAGGCGTCTCGTTCAAGTTGACGATAAGAATGTCGAGATCCCCATCGTTGTCAAAATCGCCAAAGGCGCAGCCGCGACTAACGTGAGCCTCGGCAAGCGCCTTTCCTGCTTCGAAAAGTTCCTCGAACCGGCCACCTCCTAAGTTCCGAAAGAGTATTCGAGGGCTCTTGACCGGGTAATTAGGAGAGAGTCTTTCAAGATTTGGATACACGTTTCCAGTTACGGCAAACAAGTCAGGCAAGCCATTGTTGTCTAAGTCGACGATGCCGGATCCCCAACTTACAAAACGATTCTCAACTCCAAGCCCCACTCTTCGAGTGACATCGTCGAAGCTGCCTCTTCCGTCATTGTGGTACACGTTGGACGTGTCATCGGCAAAGTTGGTCTTGAAGATATCGAGATGGCCATCGAGGTCGTAATCGTTGACGGCAACGCCCATTCCCGCCTGCTCTTGTCCATCTTCGCTATATGCAACTCCGCGTAAGGCGCCTTCTTCCCGGAACGTGCCATCGTGATTGTTGAGAAACAGAAGACTTGGAGTTGAATCGCAGGCAACGTAGATATCCGGCCATCCGTCATCGTCAAAATCGGCGGCAATAGCCGTCAAGCCATAGCTGTTCCGAGCTTTTGCAATGCCGGATTGAACGCTGACATCAGTGAAGCTGCCATCGCCATTGTTGCGATACAAACTGTGCTGGCCGAAGGGAAAGCCACGCGGCCCACATAACACCGGCATACCCGAGTACTGGCAGTTTGCAGCCATTCCCGGTTTAGGAGCCTTTGCCGGATCGAAGCTTCCAATGTAATTGGCCACAAACAAATCGAGATTGCCATCTCGGTTGTAATCCAGAAAAGTGCACCCTGTTCCCCAACGTCCAGCAGATTGCTTCAAGCCGCTCGCTTTCGTGACATCGGTAAAGGTGCCGTCGCCGTTGTTGCGGTACAAGATGTTGTCACCCCAACCGCTAACGAAGATGTCGTCAAAGCCGTCGTTGTTGTAGTCGGCCACACAGACACCGCACGCCCAGCCAGTCTTCGCCAGTCCGGCTCGCGAGGTGACATCGGTAAAAGTGCCGTCGCGGTTGTTTTTAAAGAGTCTGTTGCCGCCGCCTTCGGCCGTTCCTGTCAGACGAGTTCCTCCCAATAGGAAAATGTCGATCCACCCATCGTTGTCGTAGTCGATGAAGGCACAGCCACAGCCAATCGTTTCAAGAATGTATTGATTGCGTTCGCCGGCTCCGTAAACAGTGGGAGAAGTCAGACCGGCTTGAGGTGCAACATCGGTGAAGTGTGCTGCAAAAGCGATGCCGGATGCCCTGCCTCGTGGCTGTACTGGCGCCTTCCGTGTGGACATTCCCTGGCCAAAGAAGTGAGCGCCTGCCGTGCCCAACATTCCAAAAAGAAACGCTCTTCGTGAGTATGCCAGTACTAGCCTCGATATCCCGAAAAGTGTAGGCGAAACTATTGCCATTTTCCCTCGTGCCCTCAACATGGTTCAATACGAAAACAGATTAGGTATTGACGCACGGTTCAGACGACGCTAACGTGTGTCCGCTGAAGCACGAGTACTGTGAACAGAAAGTTTCGTGCTGAACTTTAAACAGCTATGGCCTCGTCGCGTTATGCGTTCCGACTCAGAGTGAAGAAAGAAGCAATTGAGGCCTATGACCGTGCCCACGAGCACGTCTGGCCCGAGTTGCTGGCAAAGCTCAAGGAAGTGGGCATCTCCGATTATTCAGTATTTCGACGCGGTCAGGACCTGTTTCTTGTCATGCGGACATCGGATTTTGAACGGACTTGGTATGCATTGAGCCGCGATCCCGTTAACTTGCGCTGGCAGGCGGAAATGGCTCGTTATTTTGAACCGGTCTCGGATCTTAAGCCAGGTGAGCGATTCGCGATGATGAAGGAAGTGTTTTATTTGGAGTAGTTGAATTCTTCTTCTGTGTCGCCACCGGAGAGTCATACTGTGAATCACTTTTTGGTTGCTAGTCATCTGCTGTTGCTCGCGCTCTTAGTGCCAGGAACTTCTGAATCACAAGTTAACCCTCCCACCGTTGCCGACATTGATTGGACGAAGATCATTCGAGTTTCCAAGTCCACGCCGACCTTGCAGGTTGTCACTAACCCTATGCTGAATCGCGGTTCGCCGATTCACGATGGCGCTTTCAACGCGCTAAAGGCGCTCGGTGCGGACTATGTGCGATATGTTCCGTGGTTGCCTTATCCCAAAATTGCGGTTGCCGAACTCGAACCACCCACTGCCGAGCGCACTTCGTGGGACTTTACCTACATCGATCCAGTCACTAAAGACTTCTTAGACGCGACCGAGAACCACAGCACCATCATCAACTTCAGCACCATTCCTGCGTGGATGTTCAAAACCGACCAGCCGGTGAAATATCCAGACGATCCCAATCAGGTCTTTTGGAATTACACGCAGGGCACCGAACTGCGGGATCCGACAGGAAAAGAACTAGGCGGCTACTTCGGCCGGCTTGTCAGCTGGTACACCAAAGGCGGATTCACTGATGAAAATGGGAAGCAGCACACGTCGGGGTATCACTACACCTTTCCATATTGGGAGATACTGAACGAAGTCGAGGCAGAGCACAGTACTACGCCTGAGCAGTACACCGAACGTTACGACGCCATCGTTGAGGGCATTCGGAAAGTCAGTCCTCAAACGAAGTTTATGGGTTTAGCGCTGGCGAAAACCGGGGGCAATCCGAAGTATTACGAGTACTTCCTGAACTCGAAGAACCACAAGCCCGGCATTCCGATCGATTTCATTTCATTTCACTTCTATGCGTCCCCTGCTCCCGACGAAGGTCTCGATGACTGGCAGCATTCATTTTTCGATCAGGCTGATGGCTTTATTGCTACGACGCGGTTCATCCTGGCCATTCGCGACCGATTAGCGCCTACAGTGAAAATCGACACGAACGAGTTGGGAGTCATACTTCCTAGTGATGGAGAAGAGATCAGGGCGTCGAAGGCTCTGCCAGACAAGATTCTCCATCGTTACTGGAATGCGGCGGCTGCGCTGTACGCGTATCTGTTCGCGGAGTTGTCGAAGCAAGGGGTTGATGTGATCGGCGAGTCACAACTCGTCGGATATCCATCTCAATTTCCCAGCGTCTCGATGATTAACTACAACACCGGGAAACCGAACTCCCGCTATTGGGTGCTGAAGCTCTTGAAGGACAACTTTCATCCCGGCGACAAGATAGTCGTGACCAAGGAAAATATGTTCGATCGTCATGATCTGAAGATTCAGGGATTTGTCACTCCGCAAGGCCGGAGAATCTTAGTCGTGAACAAAACGAATCGCGAAGCTACCGTAGAATTGCCGACGGAGTGGCAACGAGCGACCTCATCTACGGTTGACGAAGACACCGGAGACGAAGAACCTCGCACCTCCAAGATCAATGGTTCCGAACTGAAGCTCGCTCCGTTTGCCGTCACTGTCCTGAAAGCGGAATGAACTGTCGCGAACCGCTGATGCCGAGACCTGAAGTCACCCGAGACCTGAGAGTCGGACTATTCGGGATTGGGCTCGATACATACTGGCCCCAGTTTGCGGGATTGGAGGCCCGGCTGCGCGGCTACACCGAGCGCGTCGCGGAACGTCTCAAGTGGCCGGGCCTGCAAGTCGTTAATCTTGGATTAGTCGATAATTCCGAAAAGGCACTGGCTGCAGGACACGAGTTCCGTAAAGCGGACGTCGATCTCATTTTCCTGCACGTAACCACTTATGCTCTCTCGTCCACGGTGCTTTCCGTGGTGAGACGCGCAAAGGTTCCGGTAATCATCCTGAATTTGTCGCCTGGCCCTGCGATTGATTACGAGCGCTTCAACAGCTTGGGTGATCGAACCAAAATGACCGGAGAGTGGTTAGCCTATTGTCAGGCGTGCCCTGTGCCTGAGATCGCGAATGTCTTCAAGCGGTCGCGCATCCCATTTTTTCAGGTTACGGGAATGCTTGAGGACGATCCTGCCGCGTGGAAGGAGATCGAGGGATGGATTGACGCAGCTCGCGTTGCAAACATCATGGAGCATAACCGTCTCGGCGTGATGGGCCATTATTACGGAGGAATGCTCGACATCTATTCCGACCTGACGCAGCAATGCGCAAGCTTCGGCGGGCACATCCAAATGCTTGAAGTTGACGAAGTCGCAGCATTACGGCGCGACGTGACAGCGGCCGAAGCCGCAAACCGGTGCAGAGAATTTACGGACGTTTTTGATGTGCAGCCCGATTGCTCCCCGGAAGAACTCGAACGCGCTGCCCGCACCTCGGTAGCCCTCGACAAACTAGTATCCAACCACCGTCTTGGATCGCTTGCCTACTACTATCAGGGCACAGGGAATCCAGAGAACGAAAATGCCATTAGTTCCATCGTTCTTGGAACCAGTCTGCTCACAGCGCGCGGAATTCCTGTTGCCGGCGAATACGAGATTAAGAATGTTCAAGCGATGAAAATTATGGATTCTTTCCATGCCGGTGGCTCATTCAGCGAGTATTATGCGACGGATTTCAACGACGATGTTGTGTTGCTGGGTCACGACGGTCCGGGACACATAGCAATCGCTCAAGGGAAAATCAAGGTAAGACCGCTCACTACATACCACGGCAAAGTGGGGCGCGGACTTTCAGTTGAAATGTCGGTGAAACATGGTCCGGTCACGCTTCTGTCAGTAGTTGAAACAGGAGAGGGAACAATCAAGTTGCTAGTCGCGGAAGCCGAATCGGTTCCCGGCCCTATTCTTGAAATCGGAAATACCAACAGCCGCTACAGATTCGCATTAGGCGCGCGAAGATTTATCAACGACTGGAATTCTCATGGGCCAGCCCATCACTGCGCAATCGGCGTGGGTCACATCGCTGCGAAACTCAGGAAGCTCGCTCAACTGCTCGACCTGCAATTCGTGCAAGTCTGTTAACAATTGTAATTCCAATAGAGAACTAAAGTCGCTATTGACTCACAACCTCTTCAAGGAATAGAGTTGCTCCGCTTTTTCGACAGCATTTTGTTGCTGTAGGGAGACGTGAACCATATCAAAGCCGAGGTACAGGAGTGTTCTCACTGCTCATAGATCGTGTCTGCATCCAGCGTTTAGTCAGAGTTCGACCATTGTTTCTGGTCACCGCGTTTACATGCTTTAGCACATTCGGGCTTTCGCAGGCTCAACCTGCTCAGGATCAGCTAAAGGCTGGCTTCCAGCACCCTCCCACATCAGCTAGGCCCCGAGTCTGGTGGCATTGGATGAACGGTAACATCGCGAAAGAAGGCATCAAGCTCGACCTCGAATGGATGCATCGCGTCGGAATTGCGGGCTACCAGAATTTTGATGCAGCCCTTCAGACACCGCAAGTCGTCGACAAGCGTCTGGCATACATGACACCTGAGTGGAAGGAGGCGTTCAAATACGCCATCAAACTTGGCGATCAGCTTGGCATGGAGATGGCTATTGCCGGCTCGCCAGGGTGGAGCGAAACCGGTGGACCATGGGTGCCTGCAGCTCACGGGATGAAGAAGTATGTCTGGAGCGAATCCCTGGTCGATGGTGGACGACCTTTTACGGGAAAGCTCCGTCATCCTCCAACGAAGACTGGCGCATTTCAAGACATCGGAGTACGCGAGCAGTTTAACCGGCCCGCACCGAACCTACCGGAATTTTATGCAGATGCTGTCGTTGTAGCCTTCCGCATTCCACGAACTTCTTCGGACGAAAACGCAGCGCAGCCGAAAATCACCTCCAGCGGTGAAGGACTCGATGCTGCGATGCTAAGCGACGGGGATTTGGAAAACACAACAAAAGTCCCAGTTCCCGATTCGGGTTCCGTCTCCTGGATCCAGTTTGAATATGCTTCTCCACATAGTGTGCAAGCAGTCACGTATGTGACAAGAGATCCGGGGTTCGTTGAAGCGCTCATGTACGGAATGGCTGCTCCGGAGAAGACTCTGGAAGCCAGTGATGACGGACAGAATTTCCGGAAGGTCGTTGCTCTTGGTGGAGGCAGAGCGCCTGAACACACGGTCTCCTTTGTCCCGGTAAGCGCAAAGTTTTTCCGCGTGACTTTTAAACGCAGTCCGCCTCCTCCGAGGCCGGCGTGGGCGGAGGGAGTCGATCCCACATCGTTCGGAATCGGAGCGCCTGCCCGACCTACGTCTTACGAAGTCGCAGAGCTTATTCTGCATTCCGATCCGCGAGTAAATCAGTTTGAGGAGAAAGCAGCGTTTGTTCCAGCCGTCGATATGTACGAACACGCAACTCCGCCGATCGATCCTTCAACCGCGATCAAGAAGCCTGACGTAATCGATCTTACGGCTAAGATGCAGCCGGACGGCACACTCGATTGGACGCCACCCCACGGAAAGTGGCTAGTTCTGCGTATCGGGTATTCCCTGCTTGGCATAACGAATCACCCTGCTACTCCTGAAGCCACCGGACTCGAAGTCGACAAGCTCGATCGGCGCTTTGTTAAGGATTACTTCGAAAAGTACCTCGACAGCTACAAAGAAACAGTCGGCGCAGATGAGATGGGAAAGAAAGGCATCCAGTATGTCATCAACGACAGTTGGGAAGCCGGATCGCAAAACTGGACTGACAACATGCTCTCCCAGTTCAAAAAGCTGCGTGGCTACGACGCTATTCCCTGGCTCCCTGTGTTGACAGGCCGCATCGTGGAAAGTGCTGAGCAGAGCGATCGTTTTCTGTGGGACTTCCGCAAGACTATCGCTGATCTTGTTGCCAACGAGCACTATGCTCAGTTGGAAGAAACCCTCCACGAGCGCGGAATGCGGCATTACGGGGAATCACATGAATCCGGACGCGCATTCGTCGCCGATGGGATGGAAGTGAAGAAGCTTAACGAAGTGCCTATGAGCGCGATGTGGACGCAAAGGCCCGGCGTCAACAACGTGCAGTACGGCTACAACGCGGACGATCGAGAATCGGCTTCTGTAGCGCACATCTACGGACAAAACATCGCGGCAGCCGAATCGTTGACTGCAGCGGCCGCGCCGTGGGGTTGGTCGCCAGCAACCCTGAAGCCGACCGCCGATCAGGAATCGCTCAATGGAATCAACCGTTTCGTAATCCATGAATCGGCACATCAACCGTTGGTGGGGAAAGCACCTGGACTGACGCTCGGGCCCTTCGGACAGTGGTTCAACCGGAATGAGACGTGGGCGGAGCAGGCAGGGCCATGGATTGACTACTTGGCACGGTCGAGCTACATGCTCCAGCAAGGACACTTCGGCGCCGACCTTGTCTATTTTTACGGAGAAGATTCAAATCTGACGGCAATCTTCCAGCATAAGTCTCCGGAAATTCCACGCGGATATGGCTTCGATTACATCAATGCAGACGCATTAATTCACGAGTTGAGTGTCGCGAATGGTCGAATCGTTACAAAAAGCGGCATGGAATACAGGGTGCTCGGGCTTGATCCTTTCAGTCGGCACATGTCGCTTCCTGTTCTGCGCGCGATTCATGCGCTGGTGGAGAACGGTGCTGTAGTCGCGGGACCGAAGCCTACTGACGATCCCAGTCTCGCGGATGATCAGTCTGAATTCGAGAAGCTTGCATCGCAGTTATTCGGCGATGGAACCAGTGTGCACAAGGTAGGCAAAGGCACCGTTTACGCTGGACAGAACCTGAGCGAAGTTTTCGCCGCACTGAATCTCAAGCCTGACTTCGATTATTCAAAAGGAAATGATTCCAATTTGGAATTCGTCCATCGAAAACTCAGAGGCGGCGACATCTACTTCGTCGACAACCGCAGCGATCACGATGCCGCGCTCGACGCCAGATTTCGTGTGACAGGCAAACGGCCGGAGCTGTGGCGTGCGGAGACCGGCACCACCGAATCAGCGTCGTTCACAATAGCGAACGGTGTTACGACCATTCCCCTTCATCTGGAGCCATGGGGCACTTCCTTCGTAGTGTTTCGCCAGCCCACCACTCAGACGTCACGTACGATCGAGCAGGATAGTGAAACAAAGTTGGTCACAGTAAACGGTCCGTGGAAACTTACGTTTCAGACCGGACGCGGCGCTCCAGACGCGATCACCGTGAATGAGCTCTTCGATTGGAGTCAGAGTAGCGATGCAGGCGTGAAGTACTTTTCTGGGAGCGGAACGTACACGAAGACAGTTCAAGCACCGCCTAACTGGTTTAAAAAAGGATCACAGTTGTGGCTCGATTTGGGCGAAGTCAAAAACCTGGCTGTCGTCACCGTGAATGGAAAGGAACTCGGGCAAACTTGGCACGCACCATATCGCGTGGATGTCACCTCCGCTCTGAAGCCGGGTGCAAACGAGATCACAATCAGAGTAGTTAATGCCTGGGTCAACCGGCTAATTGGCGATGAACAGCCGGGAGCCACAAAGCTGACGTTCGCCGACGTTAAGCCTTACAAAGCGAGCTCACCATTGCTGCCTTCTGGTTTGCTTGGTCCGGTCACAGTTATCCGCGCTGAAATGCAATAAACCTGGTCTGCGTAACACGTGGGAAAGCGACGAATGAGGCTGGTCCTGAAGGCGACAATCGCAGTTGCCGTGCTCACTCCGCTCCTGTCGGCGAACGTGCGAGCAGCTGTTGTCGGAACGTTGAAGGCAGGGGCTGCACGCGTTGAGATCACGCCTGATCCCGATGCAATTCCACGACCTTACACGTCCATCCTGGATCCCATTTATGCCCGAGCAATTTACCTCGAAAATGGACATGATCGAGCCGTCCTGCTGAATGCAGACATAGGCGCAATCGCCACCACGATTACGGAGAACGTCTCCTCCGAGATCTCTCGGGAACTGAACGTTCCAGCAGCAAACATTCTCATTTCGGCTACACACGATCACAATGCGATCTTCGGTGGTCCGCGATCTCCCGGCTCTGAAATTCCCCAGGGCCTGGCCGCTTTCGAGAAGAAGCTGCAATCGGGCCTTGTGCAGGCTGCTAAACAAGCGAAGGAGAAGATGCAGCCAGCCAGAATCGGGTATGGAACAGGAAATTTGTACTTGAATGTGAACCGTGATGCGATTGACGAGCACACACGCCTTTGGGCGCAGCAACCGAATCTTGAGTATCCCTCCGACAAGACTCTTGCGGTAATCAAGATCGAATCATTAACCGGCGACTTGATTGCCGTGTATATGAACTATGCAATGCACGCGAATTCGCTGTTTCTCAACGGCAAGGTGTCGGGCGATTTTCCTGGTGAGGCCGAGCGCTATCTCGAGCACACATACAACGACAAGCCGGTCGCGCTTTGGACCAGTGGCGCAGCCGGAGATCAGAATCCGCTGTACCTGCGGGCCAATTCGAAGATCACCGAGGCACGTATTCGCGCGGTGATGAATGCTGAACACGTCGACCTTGGCACGGCCATCATGCATGCCATGTTCGTGGGGAACCCAGCAGCGGACAATATTCCTCTTGACCCTGTCGCACTGGAACAGAGCGTACAACTAGTCAAATCACAGGGTCAGATCACCGCTGAAGAGACCATTCGAGTGATGAATCACATTCGCTCGATGAACACTGAAATAAAGATCGAGGGTGCGCAGCAGGATGTCAGCTGTCCAGGGCGCCGAAGACTTGATACAGGACGCGAAGGCGCTCCTGGGAGGTATGAGGACTCGCTCGAGCCTGTTCGTATCAGGATAGGCGCACTGCGTATCGGCGACGTTGCGCTCGGCCGTGCAAATGCGGAGCTCTACAACATGATTGGACAGCATGTGAAGTCAGGGTCGAAGTTCCACAACACAATCGTTGTGACTCTGACGAATGGCATGTCGAATTCGGGCTATGTTCCGACGGATGATGCTTTCGGACGATACACCTTCCAAGTACTCGGCTCGTCTCTTAAGCCCGGATGTGCAGAGAGAGCGATTATTAACGGGATCGACGACATGATTGACAAGATGGAGTAGTCAAAGGCAAGCAGGGGATCACTTGTTCCCATATCAGCACTAAGGAGGAACGAAATTTGAATCGCCGACTGACAGCTTTACCGAAATTGAGACAGTTGGGTTTTGCTGTCTGCTTTCTTGCTTTGTCGATTCTTGCGGCCGCAGCAGTGGACAAGCCGACTGGACTACTGTGCGACTCCTTAGTCACTCCTCTCGGCGTCGACGATATCAAGCCGCTACTTTCGTGGCAGTTGCAGGACGATCGTTTTGGCGCAAAACAAACCTCATACCAAATCCAGACTGCGAGTCAAGTTTCACTTCTCACATCAGATAAGCCAGACATTTGGGACAGTGGACGCGTGCGGTCCGATCAATCAGTCGGCATAGAGTATGGCGGTCCAGCGCTGCAGCCTAGCAAGCGCTATTTCTGGCGCGTAAAGATTTGGGATAAGGATGGAAGACTCTACCCAGTGAGCGATGTCAGCTGGTGGGAAACCGGTCTTCTCGATTCGAAGAACTGGCGCGCCAAATGGATCGGATACGAACAAGATGAGCACCGGGCGTTACGAGAAGCGAATGCCATATGGGTAACCAATCCTGGAAGTGATGATTACAAAGACAGTGGTGATACGCACCATAACTTCCGATTCGTCGTTGATGCTCCAGCAGGTTTTCGCCACGCCAACCTTTACGTGACTGGCGAAGATACAGCCGCGGCTTGGATAAACGGGAGACCGGTTCTTGAAGCAAGACCACTGCCGGCGTGGAATCAAGCTCCGTGGAAGACATATATAAAGGTTGAGGTCGATTCAGCACTGCGTGCCGGAAATAACTTGCTAGCTATTGATGTAATCCACTATGCGAGGAAAGACCAGCCGTCGAATGCGAATAGCCGCGTTCCCATGAACGCCGTTCTTTGCGTTGAGTTAAGCGATGGCATCTTCCGCACATTCAAGACTGGCGACACAGGCTGGAAAGCGACTCTAAACGCTAGTGGCAATTGGTTCGCTCCGGATTTCGATGACAGTTCTTGGGCCCCCGCGGTGCAGTATGTTGCCCCTCGGAGTGGGTTTGAGAGTGGCGACCTCGGTCACCCTTGGCCGACGGAACCAGTCAAGTACTTACGACACTCCTTCACGGTGCAGAAGCCTATCCGCTCAGCGCGGCTTTACGTAACCGCGTTGGGCGCCTACGAGGTGCACTTAAACGGATCGCGCGTAAGCGACCAGATCCTTGCGCCTGGATGGATGGACTTCAGACAACACGTCCCATATCAGGCTTACGACGTTACTTCTCAATTGAAATCCGGACAGAATGCCATCGGAGCCTATCTTGCGCCGGGATGGTATACGACTCCTTTGCAGTGGTTTAGGCAAGGGTACAACTACGGGGACACGCCAGAGGCCCTTAAAGCGCAACTTAGAATCGAGCATTCTGATGGTTCCATCGATTGGGTGATCACCGACGAATCATGGCGAGCCGACATCTCTCCCATCACCTTCGCTGAGATTTACGACGGCGAAACATACGATGCGCGACGAGTTCACCGAGGATGGGACACTGCATCATTCTCAGACTCGCGCTGGCATGCTGCCCAACTGATTGCTCCAAAGGAGCCTGCCATTATTTGGCAGTATTTTCAGCCAATCCGTGTTGAGAAAACGATCGCGGCTAGATCAATAACCAACCCCCAACCGGGAGTGTACGTCTTTGACTTTGGTCAAAATCTATCTGGTGTCCCCCATCTTCGAGTGCAAGGGCCTGCAGGCACGGACGTACAACTTCGGTTTGCTGAAGTACTGAACCCGGACGGTACGTTGTACGTCGAGAATCTGCGTACAGCGAAGGCAACCGATCACTTTATCTTGGCCGGAAACGGTATCGAGGAATATCAGCCGCGCTTTACCTTTCACGGCTTCAGATATGCCGAGGTCACAGGACTTCCTTCCAAACCTGGGCTAGACGCAATTCAAGCAGTGGTCATCCATACCGATGCGCCCTTCACCGCAGAATTGCGAACCAGCAATGACATGCTGAATAAGCTCTGGAGCAACATCCTTTGGGGACAGCGCTCAAACTTCGTAGGTGTCCCGACCGATTGCCCGCAGAGAGATGAGCGTCTTGGATGGTCCGCCGATGCCCAAGTGTTTTGGAGGGCTGCGTCCTACAACATGAATCTCACGGAGTTCTCGAAGAAGTACTCCGCCGACTTGCGTGGTACCCAGATTGGCACTCCGATGTATGGCATCTTCGCACCCGGGACACTAACGCCGAATCCAGGACACGGTACAGGCTGGAGCGATGCCGGAGTAATCATTCCCTGGACGGGATGGATACAGTACGGCAATAAGAGGACCATAGAACAGAACTGGGAAGGCATGGAGAAGTATCTGGCTGCGATCCAGACGGACAATCCTGACTTTCTGTGGAAGAAGAACTATGGCATTCCATTCGGAGATTGGCTCTCTCCTGAAGGTCCGACTCCTGAAGACCTCATCGCGACTGCTTACTGGGCTTATGACGTAAGCCTGATGCGGCAGATGGCCCACGCAGCCGGTAAAACTGACGACGAGCACAGGTATGCTGCTCTGTTCGAGAAAATCAAAGAAGCTTTCAATAAAGCTTACGTTCGCTCCGATGGGTTCGTAGGAGGCGTTGCGCCACCACCTGTCTTCGCTTCGGGAACTGCAAGGAAACTGAGCGATCAGCCGATCGATACGCAAACCAGCTACGTCCTTTCGCTGTACATGAACCTGCTACCCAACGACTTGAGATCGGTGTCGGCAAAGAGGCTGGTGGATAAAATCCAAGCGAACGGATGGCGTCTCAACACAGGTTTCCTCGGGACTCCTTATCTCCTCGAGGTGTTAGCGGATACCGGGTACTCCGATGTCGCCTATCGCCTTCTTCTTAACACCGAGAATCCCTCTTGGGGTTACCTTGTCGAGCATGGCGCAACCACCATGTGGGAACGATGGAATGGAGATCAGATGCGTGGGGACCCAAGCATGAACTCCTATAACCATTACGCATATGGAGCAGTCGCCGAATGGATTTATCGCTATGCTGCAGGAGTCGACACATCTCCAGTAGATCCTGGATTTCGGACCGTCATCCTTCGCCCACTCGTTCCGCGGTTTAAGGCCTTGGATTTTTCGTATCAATCACCATACGGAAAGATCCACTCCGAATGGACGCTCTCTGGGAAGAAGGCATCGTGGACGGTTACTATCCCGCCCAATAGCAGAGCCTGGTTACTTGTATCTGCAGACGGGGCAAACTCATTTTCGGTCGACGGACAGCCATTGACCCAGAGCCCGAAGGCGCGGCGTTTAGAGGATCGCGAGGGACAGGGCTACGAACTTCCGGCGGGCACCTATTCTTTCAGCACTAAGAACGTATTGAAGTAACCCTAAAAACCAGAATGTTTTCTGTATTGAAATTGTTAATGTATTGCATTCAATCGCTCTTACTATTAATCTTGCTCAGCACTCGGAACACTCGCAGACCATGGCTGAACGTTCATTCGCGTGCATAGGATTTCCGTGAAAGTACAAGAAAAGCTGCAATTTTTAGAGGACCGTTGGGACGAACAGATTGAACGCAAGTTGAGCGACGCGGAACTGCTCCGGTATCGTTCCAATCTCCTTGGCTCCGATCTCCGCATTACAAATTTCGGCGGTGGCAATACCAGCTCAAAAATAAACGAGCGAGATCCGCTCGACGGCTCCGAACGCAAGATTCTGTGGATCAAGGGTAGTGGAGGCGACGTCGGCAGTATCACCCTGTCGGGTTTCGCTACGCTGTATTTAGACAAGGTACTTGCGCTTGCCGAGCACTATCGCGGAGTCGCCTGGGAAGATGAAATGGTGGAGTTGTATCCACTATGCATGTTCGGACAGAACACTGTAGCTGCTTCGATAGACACTCCATTGCATGCCTTCCTGCCCTTCTCTCATATAGATCATCTCCATCCTGATTGGGGCATCGCGCTCGCAGCGGCCGCCAACGGCCGCTACAAGATGGATGAATTCAATCGCCGATTCGACCACAAGCTGGTCTGGCTTCCATGGCAGCGACCCGGCTTTGAGCTCGCGATGATGTTACGCGCGGCGGTAAATGACAATCCCCGCTGCGACGGAATTGTGCTTGGCGGTCATGGTCTCTTCACCTGGGGTGAAACTCAGCGCGAATGCTACATGAACACTTTGACGATGATCGATCAGCTCGGTCAGTTTGTCCAAGAGCACGTCGAGAAAAAAGGAAACGCTATTTTCGGCGGGGCGCGGCACAACATCTTGAACAGCCCTCGTGAGCTTGCTGTCGATCTCTTCCCATTTTTGCGTGGGAGAGTGTCTAGCCAGCAACGCATGATTGGTAACTTCAACGATCGCCCCGAGGTGCTCAACTTTGTAAACTCCCACGATGCTGAGTCGCTCGCCCACCTTGGCACGAGCTGCCCAGATCATTTCATTCGGACAAAAATCCGTCCCTTGTTTGTGCCTTGGACGCCGTCTACTGATTTTCGCGGACTCCGAGAGCAAATTGATGTGGCCCTGAGAGGGTATCGCGAGGAATACGAGCAGTACTATCGTAGTTTTGCCCGCAAGGAATCTCCTGCAATACGGAGCTCCGATCCCACTGTAGTGCTCATTCCTGGAATAGGAATGTTTAGTTTTGGGAAAACCAAGACTGAAGCTCGAATCACAGGTGAGTTTTACACCAATGCGATCCATGTCATGGAAGGCGCCACTGCCTTAGGCGACGGCAGCAAGGTCAATCCTCTGCCTCAGGCCGGGCCAGCCGCGAAGACAGGGGCCTTCTGCACCTATTCCAACTATGTTGCGCTGCCAGCCGTTGAGGCTTTCGGTATCGAATATTGGCAGCTCGAGGAAGCGAAGATTCGTCGCCAGCCTGCCGAAAAGGAGCTGAGCAGGCGAGTCGCGCTGGTCGTCGGCGGAGCCAGCGGAATCGGTCGCGCCACGGCTGAACTGGCCGCGAGCAGAGGCGCACACGTCGTCGTCGCGGATCGTGACGAGCAAGGGGGACAGGCTACCTGCGAATTAGCACAAAAGGCGAGCACGAAAGAGAGCGCTGCTGCAATCAGTATCGACATTAGTGATCGAAGCGCAATACGTCGAGGGCTGCGTGCCGCAATCGCTACATTCGGCGGCATAGACATCATCATCAACACTGCAGCGATCTTCCCTGCTTCCGCAAGCGGACAAATTGTCGACGAGCAGTGGACAAGAACGCTCGACTTAAACGTGACCGGCAACCATCGACTTGTCGATGAAGCCGCTCAAGTGTTTCGCGACCAAGAGCTCGATGGTTCCGTCGTGCTGACCAGCTCCGCAAATTCGGTCGTTGCAAAGCGTGGAAGTGAGGCTTACGACGTCAGCAAGGCTGCTCTGAGTCACTTGGTGCGTGAACTGGCTGTTTCTCTTGCGCCAAAGGTGCGGGTGAACGGAATTAATCCCGCGACCGTGGTCAAAGGATCAACCATGTTTCCCAGAGATCGTGTGATCGCATCTCTGACGAAATATTCCATTCCGTTCTCGGCGGACGCCTCAGACGAGGATCTCCGAAATCTCGTTGCGAAGTTTTATGCGCAGCGCACTCTCACTCATACGCCGATAGGACCGGAGGACTGTGCTCGAGCAATCCTCTTTCTGGCGGGACCACAGTCCCAATGCACCACGGGGCATCTTATTCCCGTGGATGGAGGTTTGACTGACGCTTTCTTGCGCTGAGTCTCTCGGATTGAACTCGAGAGAACTTGCGCGCGATGTTGATGTTGGGGTCGTGAGGGATTTAAGTTGAAGCGAGCAGCATCAGTTGCGATTGATTTGGGAGCAGAAAGTTGTCGTGTGTCTCTGTTACGTTGGGATGACGATTCTCCCCAACTTTCTGTCGTTCATCGCTTCGCAAATGGTCCGATACGCCGCGGGAACTCCTTGGTTTGGAATATCGAAGGAATTATTGGGGGAGTAACTGAAGGCCTCTGCCACTGTGCTGAAATTGCCACCGAAGGCATAGCTTCCATTGGTGTTGACGGCTGGGCGGTGGACTATGTCCGGTTGGCGGATGACGGCAGACCTTTAGGGAATCCGCGCTGTTATCGCGACGAGAGGACAATTGAGGCCGAGCGTCGTGTGCACCAACTCGTCTCACGCCACGATCTTTACGAACTAACAGGAATTCAGTTTTTGCGTTTCAACACGCTGTACCAACTCTACGCGGATCAGCAAGATGGAGTTGACCCACACGCTCGCTGGATCAACTTGCCCGAGTACATTCTCTTTCGGCTTGGAGGTCAAAAAGTCGCCGAGTACACCAACGCCACGCACACTCAACTAGTTGATCTGAACACCGGCAATTGGTGTCAGCAGATTTTCGATCGCAGCGGACTGGATTTGAGCGCCGCACCGCAAATTGTTGAAAGCGGAGCGATCGTGGGCCGCCTTCGGGGGGCAATTGCAGAACTGACTGCCTTCCAGTCCACTCTACTGATCGCCCCAGCCTGTCATGACACCGCGTCTGCAGTTGCCGGGATACCGGCAGAAGGCGATGATTGGGCATTCATCAGTTCGGGTACGTGGTCTCTGGTTGGAACATTATTAGACACAGCTTGCGCAACCCATCACGCCCTCTCGAAGAATTTTACGAATCTTGGAGCGGTAGGTAAGAAAGTCTGTTTCTTGAAAAACGTGAACGGAATGTGGCTGCTCCAGCAATGCTTAGAGACTTGGAGGGAGCAGGGCCACAAATGGACGATTCCCGATTTAGTTCACGCGTGCAGTGCTCTTCAGCCTCCAACGACTTACTTTGATGTTGACGATCCCGACTTGCTGCTGCCTGGAAATATTCCGGAAAAGATCCGAGCACAACTGAAAAAGACGCAAAACGGAAATCCACTCTCGAGTAGCGATACCGTCGCCGACACTGCGAATCTGATTTTTCACGGTCTAGCCAAAAGATATGCGGAAGTTTTGAAAGATATTGCTGCGGTAACCGGAAAGAAAATACAGAAGCTTTACATTGTGGGTGGGGGAAATAGGAACACTCTGCTGAATCGCTTAACTGCTGAGCAAACCGGCCTGGAAGTCATTCTGGGGCCGGCTGAGAGTTCTACCATCGGCAACTTTGCTGTGCAACTAGCAACCTTGGAGGGGGGCTGGAAATCCTCCGTGGGAGTTTCTTCTAACACGGTTTCGGCTTGGGCGCGTGCATTAACTGGTCGCTATCACTCTGAACGAGAAACAGTCTCTGCTGAATCGATGGCATGAAGAAGGAGTAGTTGAGGAGATCTAATGGCTAAAGACAGCGCAGGCGCAACCGTCTTCGAAGCACTTGACGAACTAAAGATTGAGATTCCCTCGTGGGGCTTTGCCAATACAGGAACTCGTTTCGGCAAATTCATTCAACCTGCGGCAGCAACCTGTATTGAAGAGAAATTCAGTGACGCGGCTGAAGTTCATCGTCTTACAGGTGCCTGTCCGACAATGGCGCTACACGTTGAATGGGATCTGCCCAATGGTTTGCGCGATGTGCCGAAAGTTCAGAAGCTCGCAGAAAAGTGCGGTGTCCGACCTGGGTCTATCAATCCCAACGTGTTTCAAGACCAGGAATACAAGTACGGATCCGTTGGTAATCCTGATCCCGATATCCGGCGCAGAGCTCTGGATCATATCCTCGAGTGTGTTGCCATTGCCGACGCTCTTGGCAGCCGCGACGTCTCGCCTTGGTTCGCCGACGGTTCGAATTATCCTGGCACTCAAAGCATTCGCAAGAGAATTGCGTGGTTTGAAGAAGGATTGAAAGAGGTCCATGCGGCCTTGCGACCTGGCCAACGGCTTCTCATTGAATACAAGCCCTTCGAACCTGCTTTCTATCACACCGATATTGCTGACTGGGGCATGGCACTAGCGCTCGCGAGGAATGCGGGGCCGCAGGCGTTAGTTCTTGTCGATACGGGCCACCACTATCAATCCCAGAACATCGAGCAGATCGTTGCCTGGCTTTTGCACCAGGATATGTTAGGCGGCTTTCATTTCAACGATAGGCGTTATGCTGACGACGACTTAACTCTCGGGTCCATCGACCCGTATCAGGTCTTTCGGATATTTCACGAGTTACTCGTTCAAGAATGGGAATCCGGGGCCAGTCCTGATGTGGCCTTCATGATCGATCAAAGCCACAACTTAAAGGGCAAGATCGAGGCCATGATCCAAACCGTGTGTACCGCCCAGGAACTCTACGCCAAGGCCGCTCTTGTAGATCGTGATCGGCTGTCTCAACTTCAGGACTCCTGCTCCTTAGTGGAGGCCGAGGAGTGTTTCCGAACTACATTTTGGCAGGATGTCCGGCCACTCGTCCGTGAATGGCGGCAAGTACGCGGGCTCCCTCAAGATCCACTCCAGACCTTTTCCGAAAGTGGATATCTGGAGCAAGTCACGAGAGAGCGTCGTGATCGGAACGTTGGAGCAGTCGCATCTTACGCCTAGTCGTCCGACAGTCTTGATTACAGAAACTACGCGTCCGGATCTCAAACAACTCCTTTCGGTTGGGAAATCAGAGCCTATACATGAAAACTGTCTTTCACAGCGGTCTAATTCTTATTGCCTGTGTTTCCTCAACGTATGCGCAAGCTCAATCGACGCTGCCGTCGGCAGATAGGGTGGAATCGATCATCAGCAGGATGTCGCTCGAAGAAAAGATTGATTACATCGGCGGCACAGGCTTTGCCAT
Organism: Acidobacteriota bacterium; assembly: GCA_003225175.1. Taxonomy (NCBI): domain Bacteria; kingdom Pseudomonadati; phylum Acidobacteriota; species Acidobacteriota bacterium. The sequence continues at coordinate 27,299 of QIBA01000029.1, read as the reverse complement.
TAAGGCAGTACCAAAAGCGAACTTGCCTGCATTGGAGATGTCCGATGGACCTTTGGGTGTGCGCAGCAATTCCCGCGCCCCTTCAACCGTCTACGCGGCTGGCATCGGACTCGCCGCAACTTGGAATCGAGATTTAGCTGAGCAAGTGGGGGCAGGCATCGGACGTGACGCACGTGCCCGCGGTCTGCATTTCATGTTAGGACCTGGAGTAAACATTTACCGCTCGCCCCGCAACGGCAGAAATTTTGAGTACTTCGGAGAAGATCCCTTTCTTGCCTCTGCGATCGCCGTGGGGTATATCACCGGAATGCAAAAACAAGGTGTAAGTGCAACGATTAAGCACTTTCTTGCGAATAACTCGGAATTCTTGCGACACGATTCCGACTCTGTAGTCGATGAACGTACCTTGCGAGAGATCTATCTACCCGCTTTCGAGGCTGCCGTAAAACAAGCGCACGTGGGTGCCATTATGGACTCCTACAACCTAATTAACGGCGCCCACGCGACACAGAACGGATATTTCAACAATGATGTTGTGCGGAGGGAGTGGTGCTTCGATGGAATCGTGATGTCGGACTGGAGGTCGACTTACGATGGCGTCGCCGCAGCAAATAGCGGCCTCGATCTCGAAATGCCTACTGGTGAATTCATGAATCGCAAGAACCTGCTCCCTGCGGTTCAAGCCGGACGCCTAAGCCAGGAGGTAATCGATGAGAAAGTGCGACATATCCTTCACACTGCTGTCAGATTTGGGTGGCCTGATCGAGAACAGACCGATTTATCTCTTTCGAAGTACAACGAATTGAACCATCAAATCGCTCTTGATGCCGCACGAGAAAGCATCGTGTTGTTAAAGAATGATGGCCAGCTGCTTCCACTCGACAAGCAGAAGCTAAAGTCTGTTCTGGTTGTCGGCCCAAATGCCTATCCGGCCCAGCCGGTCGGTGGTGGAAGTGGGGCTGCAATTCCCTATTCATCGATAAGTATTGTGGAGGGGCTGGCGCATATCCTTAGCAATTCAGTGAAGGTGTATTACGAGCCTGGCATACCATCGCTGCAGGAGCTGGTCTCCGGCACTAATTTCATGACTGAAGCTCAGGGCGGCGAACCCGGACTGAAAATGGAGCGCTTTGAGAATGCGGATTTTTCCGGTTCACCGGAGAGTACTGAAGTTGTCAGGCGCATTAACAATCCTGGGTTCTCATGGGACACGCTTTCGGATTGGGAGGATGTTGCACCTCTCCTGGCGAGCACACCCAAAACAACCTCTCGTAGGTGGACGGGCTACTACATCGCGAAGGATTCCGGCCCTTATGAAATTGCGGTGCAAGGTCCAGGCGAGAACAACGGCTTTCGCGTATCCATCGACAATAAGATTGTGTTCGATAACTGGGAACTTGCAAAGGCCTACCAGGATCACGTGACTCTTGAACTCGCATCGGGCCCCCACCATGTTGTCGTCGAAGACGTTCAACGATCTCATTTCGGTGGCCGTTTGCGTTTGGCGATTGCGGATCAGAAAAAGCTGGTGAGCGATCGTGTTAAAGCAATAGCGGCAAAAGCCGACGCTGTCCTGATAGCAGTGGGCTTCAATCGCGACAGCGAAGGCGAAGGTGCAGATCGAGCGTTCTCTCTGCCTACTGGTCAGGAGGCTCTGATCCGAGAGATCGCATCGCACAACAAAAACGCAATTGTCGCAGTCACGTCAGGCGGCGCCGTTGATGCCGCCCCTTGGATAGACCGAGTGCCAGCTTATCTTCAATTGTGGTATTCAGGGGAACAAGGAGGAACTGCACTAGCTGAAATTCTTTTTGGCGCGGTCAACCCATCTGGGCACTTGCCGATCAGTTTTGAGAAGCAGGAGACAGACAATCCGACTTTCGCCAATTACTATCCCGAACCCGGAACGAAACGCGTTTCTTATCGTGAGGGGATCTTCGTTGGTTATCGCGGATTCGAGCACAACCAGGCCAGGCCTCTTTTTCCTTTCGGCTTCGGCCTCTCCTACACATCCTTCAAATTTGCGAATCTCGCGGTAAAGCCAAATCTCAACTCGGCAGATGGTTCACGATATCTGGTCTCATTTGATGTCACGAATACAGGGAAGAGGCCTGGTGCGGAAGTTGCACAGCTATACATTTCTGCACCAGACGGAAGCATTCCTCGCGCTCCGAAGGAGTTGAAAGGTTTTTCAAAAGCAAAATTAAGGGCAGGAGAGACCCAAAAGGTCACCATACCGCTAGAGACGCGCTCTTTTGCTTATTACGACGTGAATGAAGAGCAGTGGCTCGCCCCAGCAGGACACTACAAAGTCCTGGTAGGTGACTCCTCAGGCGGAATCAAGCTCACAGGTGAAGTCCGACTGGAAAAGGCGCTCATGGCCAAGCCGTAACCCATTGGAACTGCGAACAGACTATGCAATCCGTTAGGTAATTCGCCCCTTAATCATCGCAGTTTTCTTGCGCATAACCGACCGGTGAATTTATTTTTACAAACTCTGTCGGCCCGTTCCGGAATTCGATTTTCTGCGATAGAGACTTATTTGGCGAACAGCTGATTACAGAGCGTCGGGAGGATTCCCACAATGTCTTTCGAAGGCACTGCCGCTGCCCTCGCAGTAGCGATGCTTGGACCCATGGCACCTTGCGGCCACGCACAAGCTACGAGCACTGCAGAACAAACGTCAGGTACTACTTCCACTTCCGCACAGGCCGACGGGACGACCGCTCGCAGCCAGACTGGTCGGCTGAGTTTTCGCGAGCCCGATCCAATCGAGTTTGAGGACCACAATGGGTATGTGCAGCTGTTCGACGGCAAGTCGTTGCAAGGCTGGGACGGAGATCCCTCTATCTGGCGCGTCGAAGAAGGTGCAATCGTGGGCGAATCGACGCTCGAAAAGCCAAGCGCCAACAGCTATATCACGTATCGCGGTTTCACTGGTAAGAACTTCGACCTGAAGCTCGAGATCAAAGTAGAAAAAGGTGGTGGGAGCGGCATTCAATACCGCAGCAAAACCGGCGTGCCGTGGCTCGCTCTGCGTCCCGGCCAGGCACAGCCGAACCTGAATTGGATGGACACGGGTCTACAGGCCGATTTTTGGTATCCGGTGAGTCCGCGAACCTCCACGTTCACAGGTCAGATCTATTCCGAAAACACGCCGCTCCGCATCATTGCCTGGCGCGGTCAGGTCGTGCACATGGATCCGGGCAAACCGCCGCGCTTGGTCGCGAACATTGCCGATCGCGAAGCCTTGGGGGGTTACGTCAGAATCAACGACTGGAACCAATATCTGATCATTGCCCGTGGCGGTGCGCTCATCCACATCCTCAATGGCCATCTGATGGCTGTACTAGTCGACGACGATCCGAATTCGCCGAATAACGTCTCAGGTGAGATCGGCATTGAGATCGAAGGCGCGCCCTCAAAAGTTTCAGTTCGGGACATTTGGGTCAAGAAGTACTAGTGCGAGTGTCATTTGAATCTCTCACTATAGAGCGGTTTACCGTCACGGAAGAAACCACCAGTTGGACCGCCATCGGGCAGGTTCGCTGCCCAGACGATTCCGGCCGCTCCCTCGGCAACAGAACGTGGGGCACTGGCGCCGCCCGGCTACATGGAAGCTGAAGCCTAAAAGCCATAGGATAAGAAGAATGGCGAAGATAGTCCAAAGCATAGCCTCTCTCCAATTTCGTATCTCGAACCTCGACTATGGTCTGGTCGGGTGCTCGCAAAGCGACACCCGACCAGTATTGTCAGGACTTGCTCTTGGCTTCGGCTTGTGCTCCGCCCACAGCATTGAGGAAGGTGTGAGCCGAGTTGGGGACTTTCACTCGACCTTCAAGTACCGACTGCGTATTCGCCTTGCTTCCGTAAATGGCACGAGTAGAGTCGTCGTCGCGCCTCACGGATGCTCCCTCCAGTGTTGCTCCGGCGAAGGCTCCTTTAGCGCGAGAATAGGTAAGGATCTCAGTATCCAGCTTCCAGTCGGTGTTGGCGGACGCGTGACGCCCAACCGGACCGGCTGCCGCTGAGGCATCGCCGCCGATTTCGAACTTGCTGGCAATCAGGCGCTGCATGCCTTTTTCGTTAAGGATCATCACCAAGTCCACGGATTCCACGCCAATCTGAGCCCCAAAGCTGCCACCGCCGACACTGAAAAATGCGGGTGCGCTCCAGCCATGAGCAGTGCGACAAGTCGCTACTCCTTTGCCTTCTTTCGCGCCGATGATAAAGCCGCCCTTGAGCATATGCGGAACAACCGCGACACAACGGGCACCTTCGAGAACTTCTTCCGGAATTCCCTGATCGGGAGCGCCGAGAATCTCATGCAGCACCTGGGCTGCGTTGTCCATTCGATCGACGGCATCTTTGTGGGCTGTCCCGGCCCATGATAAGTGGGTGACACCAAACACTACTGCGAACAACAAGAGTTTCTTCATAGTTACAGCCTCCAGAGCTTGGTTAACGGCAATAGATTTCTTAGATCCGGCCTAGTAGAACCAGAATGATAACGATGAGCAGTGCAAGGCCGAGGCCGCCGCTGGGATAGTGATTCCAGTTCTTGCTGTATCTCCACCGGCGAAGAGTGCCAATCAACATGAGTAGCAGAATTACGATGAGTACTGTGCCGAGCATGCGGACGGCCCTTTCAGAAATCGGTCCAGGTGAATAACGTTAGCAGCGAGACGTGCGTGGGTCTGGTCAATGTAGCTCTAATTGAATTTTGGCCGTGCAGGTAGTGTTCATTGTTGACCAGCGTAGACGGGTAGGAGCGGAGCATAGTGAACTCGCCAGATCACAAAGGAACAACAATTTCCAGACGCTGCAATCGAATTTTCAAAACTGCATCCATTCAGCCCAGGTTCCCTACCTTGACGCTCGATGACGTCAGCCGGCTCGAGTCTCTGGCCAAAAAAGTAAAGACGGGTTCTCGACCGCGGACGTAAGAGAGATGACACTCCCGAATGGCTCAAGCCCCACACAAATGTGAACGGTACCGCGGGCTAAATCGGCTGTGCAGTCGGCCTGCTCAAATTCGATGCGCGCGCACGATGAATCTCTTTGGCGCAGGACCCACGAAATAGAAGGGATAGCAGGTGACCAGGGTTAGGATCGATTCGTCTGAATCATTCAGCACTTGTGTATCTTCCGCTTCAACGACCTTCATCGAATCGACTCGATAGCGATACGATCCGTTAAACGTCATTAACGTAATTTCATCGTCCTCGCGGATATTGCGCAGCGCTCTGAAGAACGTGTCACGGTGTCCGGTGATCGCGACGTTCCCTGGCTCACCGGGCAGTGCCGTTCCGGGAACATGCCCAACTGCGCGACGCAGTGTTTTTCCGCTGGTACCTTCCACGATGATCACGGCAACGCCGATTCTGCCGATCTCGACGCGTCCAAGCACGGAGCCGAGAGCAAGCGTTTTGCGCTGGCTGTGGTCGCGCAGCGATAAAGATGCGGACACAACTTTCGACTCTGCTTGCGCTGATGGTTGGCGCGCATTCTTCGCTGCTTGATTCAATCGCCAATTTTCGTACGCCTGAAAGGACTGCGCATCCACCAGCGAAAAGGCAACGTATCCCAACGATGCGATCGCCAGTGCAAGAAAGAGCCAACGGCTGTGCTGCAAGGCCGGAAACTTCGCACGAGGAACCAACGGAATCATTTAATTCCGCGTTTTCGGCTGGATTGCGCCAGCGGTTGCGACTGATGGCTTCGAGCGGGCTATATAGCCAGCGCGCGTTGTCACGCGCAAGTGGCCGCCACTAGCAGAGGCGGCGTGAACCTCGATGGCGCGATAAGTCCCGTCCTGTGTTTGGTTGGTGGGAAGGTAGGAAATGGTGTACTGGTTTCGAATCTCACGTGCGATCCGTTCACAAATCGGCACCACTTCGCGTAACGAATCCGGAAAGAACGCCTCGCCGCCGCTGGCTTTTGCGAGTTCACTGAGGACGTGAGGATTTTTATCAGGGTCGTCAGGCTCATAAATTCCGAGTGCATAAATGATCGCATCGGATTGAGTTGCGGCCTGCAATATCTGTGCTTTGGTATGCACACTGGCATTGTCGGCGCCATCGCTGACAACGATCAGCACTTTCTTGTCTCGATTTCCCTGCTTCAAGCGTTCGAGTGCGACGGCCACAGCATCGTACAACGCGGTCTCGCCGTCCGCGATAACCGTGCCCATAGCAGTTTTTAGTTGTTCGGGCCGGTCGGTGAATAAGGTGCCATGCGGTAGGCCGAAAGAAACGTTCTCATTGAAGTTGACAAGAAACATCTGGTCCTGCGGGTTGCTGGAGCCGGCAAATGCCAGCGCTGCGGCGATCACTTCCGCACGCTTCGGCCGCATGCTGCCGCTGTTATCGATAACTAGTCCAGCTGTGACCGGAATGTCTTCATGACTGAAATGTTTGATAGCCTGCGGGACTCTATCTTCGGAGATCTGGAAGTTGTCTTTGCTAAGACCGGCCACAGGAACGCCATGACGGTTCCGCACTGTCGCGTGCAAGACGACTTCATCAACGTTCACTCTGATCCTATAACCAGTATCGGAGGGTGGTGATGGCGTAACCTGCTGGGCGTTAACAAGCATCAGGGGTATTACGAAAGAAATAATCGCGAGGACGCAGGACGCGCATTCACGGATCATGAACATGACTAACTTTCCGTTCAAGCGAAACGTTCTAACTGCCAATGGGAGTCGCGATAGCGGCAAAATATCGGCTGTGCGCTTCGGCTTGTTTTCCGGAGACGTACAGCCTATATAAGCAAATCCCAACGATCTATGAGGAGTACTTGGTGATCAGACCGGCTGCGGCGAGCGAGAGCATCCCAGCGCAAAACAGCAGCGGCATATAGCTCGCCGTCTGCGGCAGGGTTTCCACCTTGGCTATTTGCACTGGAGCCTGAACTACCTCAGCAACGGGAACTGGTTCTCCAGCTGGATTCACGGCTTCGATCGGTGCTGTCTTGAGCGCTTCTACGTCTGCCATCGGAGTAGGCGTTTCAAGCACAGGCTCATTGGCGATCTTCGCCAGCTCTAGTGCCTTCGACTTCGGATATACGAATTCCTCACCCGACTGAGCACCAGGATAGAACCACGCCCGAATCGCTTCCGGTTCGCCTTGCGCCCGCTCTTTAAATGTCATGACAGTCTTGTCGGTTGCATGCAAACGATAATTCGGAATCGCTAGGATGGTGGTGTAAACATGGGTTTGGTCCTCGTTGAAGATCTGGACAATGTGGCGGTCTGACAGCGAATCCATAATCTTGAACACGTACGTGCCCGCCGGCAGGACCTGAGCGCCGACGCCGGGAACTTCGACCGGCGCGCTGAATGTGACTACAGTCTTTTTATTCCAGTCATCTGCCGACGCGCCAGGCAACACAAATAAGGAGACCGCGAGAACGCAAACCACGATGAGACATTTCGTGAAGAGTTTCATTGTTACCTTCTCTCTGAGAGCTTGGTTGACGGCCGCGCGGAGTGCGCGGCGGGGAGTGCGATGGAGAGGCCTGTGCGTCCGGCACGCTGAGACCTACCGGCTGCCTCCGTGCATGAAACAGAAGCGTACGGAGACTTGCACTTAACTAATATCGTTCATCCCCCCTGGGAGCTACTGGTCTGAATTGACCACTTTGAGATTTTTTGTCCATAGTAAGCTCAAAAACAAACAACTTCCCGAAATGACACCGGCCAGGGAGTGTTCCCCAGTCGGTGTTCTTCTTTGCGTTCGATTAGTGGCGAGCTTGACGTGCTATCTTTTTCGCGGCGAGAGTCGGCACTGACTAGTAGCTAGTCAACTCTTTGCCCAGCGCCTCTGCCACTTATCGCTTCTTGCTTTTCTTCCTGGGCGTCGGTCTTTTTTCGACACCCTTGGTATTGATCAGCGCCAGGAAATCTTTCGCGTTAAACGGGTAGAGGCGAGTGGATTGTTGTCCGGTCGTACTCAAGTTGACGTCAACGCGCCGATTATTGGCCAGCACCATCACTGGCAGATTGTTCAGCATTTGTTGTCTGTCGGCCGCAGTCAAGTCCGGATCTTGCGCTATCAGCGCCCTTGTCTGGTCGGCAGTCAATTGCTCCTCTTTGCCAATGGACCGGGTCTCAATGTGATCTTGAGGAACGCCATGCTCTACGAGGGCATTCTTGGTGCGTTCCACGCGTCGCTCTGTGAGGGCTTTGTTGTATTCCGCAGAGCCGCGCGGATCTGCATGGCCACTGAGTATCAGATGGGCATCGGGCCGGTATTTCAGGTAATTGTTGAAGTCCGCAGCGAGGGTCTGCAGGATCTCCGCCTGACTGGCGAGCAGTCCGCCCGTGGGATTTTGCACCGTGGGCCGAGCAGTCTGAAAGTAAATACTATGGAGGGCAAGCCTGGTTTCCAACTGCTGGACCTCAGCGGGAGGAGCAGGGGGAGGCGGCGGAGCTTCCACGTTCACTGTGGTGGTGGACGAGGCCGTGAGCGGCGGATTGCGATCATCACTTACATTGCAAGTGACCGTGATAGGACCTGATTGTGCGCCTGCTGTAGTCAAGGTAGCGGTCTCACCGGTACCGGAAATCTGACCAGCGCTAGCGGTGTAGCTGTAAGTCAACCTGCGGCCATCTGGGCTGCTGGCGTTCGACTTGATAGTCGAGCTCCCGCCGCTTTGCACGCTAGCCGGATCTGCCATGCATGAAATCGACGGAGGACGAGGCTGTTTCACGGTGAACGTGGCGCTGCATGATGCAAGACCGTTGCTTCCGTCGCTCAAGTTGGCATTCACTGCGTATGACCCGGGCTGCAAGCCCATGGTGTCAATCTGTGTTGAGGCGTCAGTTCCCGCGACTCTCAGCCCTGTTCCACTCCAGGTGTATTTGACTGTGCGCTTTGGATTGAAATTAGATCCGGTGGCGGTCGCGGTCACAGGTTCGCCGGCGAAGACTTCAGTCGGCTGTAACGAGCAAGCGGCGCTGGGGGCGATTGCAGGTTCTCCGCCGCCAAACATGAAGTTGAGACCGGTCTGCAACCTTACGCCTCGGATATCGGTCGTTGGCACTCCGCCTGGAGCAAATCGATAGGTTGAGAATACGTAGTCGGCGCGGATTAATCGCCACGCTATATGCCTGGAGAGATTGATGTCCAGACCGCCACCGGCCATGAAGCCCAGTTTATCGACGCTATGAAAAGCTTCGGGCACAAGACGGTGGTCGCCCGCTAATGCCTCCAGAAATGGAGAGAAATGACGGGAACGAAGAGTGAACTTTGGGCCTAACGATATGTTGTCGAAGCGAGTGTCATCAATTCTGGTAGCGAATGTAGTTTCGCCGCTGCCCCAGTGGTTGCTTCCATCGATCGTGAGTCCAAGCCAGCGATTGAAATTGTAAGTCCCGCTAAGCCCAACACCTTTCGGATTCGTTTCCAGCCGACTGCTCAAGGGCAGCAACGCTGCAGGACGTTGACCATGCACGTCCGCTGCCGGATCAAAGACGGAGTATCCGCCATAAAGCTCCCATTTTGGAACTGGGCGATCCTGGGCAACGGCAAACGTGGCAAATGCGCACCCGAAAATAATCATTGCCGGCAACATCGCTACAAGACGACCGAGACCGCTCTTTGATTGCGAATACATGCGAATATTCCTCCGAATTTCATCAACGTAAAGGTTGTGCTTCGCCGGAGCTGGAGTGGACCAGACCGAAGCTGGTCCACTCCGAATGCTCATGGACATGTGGGGACATTTACTTGATTGCTGTCCAATGTGACGGCGCCGTTGCGTGCCAGGGCTCTTCCATTCAGCGTTGCTCCGGTGTTCACGGTGATGGAGGCCAGAGCCATGATGTTCCCTGAGAACGTCGTGTTGGTTCCGAGCGTGGCCGAACTTCCGATCTGCCAGAAGACGTTCTTAGACTGGCCGCCACCGGCCATGATGACTTGGCTATTCCCAGCGGCAGTTGTAAGCGTGGAGACTACTTGGAATATCCACACGCCATTGGCCGCGCCAGACAGAGTCAGATTCCCGGTGATTCCGAGTGATGGCTGTGAGCTTGTGGTTTTGTAAACGCCAGGCGCGAGAGTGAGTCCGCCTATGTCTGCCGGGAGGATTGCTCCTCCTGGAGCGGCTGCGGCGTTGTTGTATGCGGTGGTCAAATCTCCTTGCGCGGCCATAGCCACGGCATCGCCCGCGTGAAATGCTCCGGTGGTTGTGCCGGGCGGAAATCCAGTGATCGAAGCCGCCGGCCATATCCCTACATCTCCTCCTGTAACTTTCGTGAGACCAACGCTACTAACCACTGGAGTGCCGCCCAGAATTCCGAAATTACAAGCCGCTCCTAAAGGCGAGGGCGCGGGCAGAGGCGTTGGAGGTGGAGGACAAGGAGCCGACGTTGTGAATGTCCACACGAAATTGGCAGCCAGTGGATTACCAAATGTGTCAGCCGCTCCGGTGGTGATCGTAGCCGTAAAGGTCGTGCTTGCAGTAAGAGCAGCCGTGGGTATGAAGGTAGCAATCCTGGTAGCCACAACATAGCTAACTTGCCCAGACACGCTGCCAGCGCTTGAACTCAAAGTAAACGTGGAAGTGCTAATCGTCGAAGGGTTCATCGCCTTGCTGAAGGTCGCAGTGACAACTGCGGTGTTGGGACAAATGAGCGTAGAGCCGGTTGGCGGCGTAACTGACGTGACTGTAGGGGGAGCTACTGGATCGGTGGGAGCCGCGCCATTCTTGTCCGGATCGCCGCAACCCGCCGCGAAAATGAGTACTAAAAGTGCTGTCAAACAGATGTTGTGACGTCTTTGTATCCGCATACAAACCTCTTCTTCTCGGCTCAGCGCCAGTACGGCGTTCGGGAGCAACCATAACAACTCTGGGTTAAGCCGTATGTTCACAATTGAACAGAACTGGAATGCTGCAGGACAACGTAAGCATCCAGTCCCGCTATTTAGGAGGTTGAGTAAGTCTTAATGTGAGCGCTTATGAACAGATCTAACGAAACGATAACGTGTAGCATCGCGTGTTTTGGCAAGGGTTAGTATTGCCGCTAGAGTTAATTTGGGATAACTGTCGATCAGCAAGTTAGTTCACGGGTGCCGCAAGGAGGCTTTCGATGAAGATACTCTTTCTGTTTGGGTTGGCGTTGATCGTCCTTGGTTTGCTATCGCTGGTGATCCCAATTCCTCACAATGAGCGCCAGGGAATTTCAGCAGGTGGCGTCTCAGTTGGGGTTCAGACGCAGCACAGCGAAAAAATTTCGCCCATCATCAGTGCAGTGATGATCCTAGCCGGCGCCGGTATGATGGTCGCGGGCAAGACCAGAACGTAATCTGCAGCCATTGCGAGCGAGTAGGCGGCCATGAATCGGAAATATGCACCGACCGACTGATAATTCATTTCTCTAACTGTTCCTGCCACTTCGGTTCCACCTCCTGAAGCTGCGACGCATGTTGAAGATGCGCTTGAGCCGTTTCTTGTTCAGAGGGTAGTCGAGGTCTCTAGAGTTGCGGTTGAGTTACGACGTCTTCGGGCGTGACCTCGGCGGGTGGTTTCAGGAATTGAGCGATGCTGTCTTCCATTTGCGCGGGAAACTCGGGAACGTCACCGACGAGCTTCGCAGCATAGGTATTCAGCAGAATTTCTCTAAATACCGGCAGCGCAACGCGGGCGCCGGTTTCTTTATTTCCTAAGGAGCGGTTATCGTCAAAGCCGATTCGCACCGCGACGGTGATGCCTTCCATCCCATAGGTGGAACCGACGAACAGGGCATCTTTGAACTGGCTGGTCGTTCCTGTTTTTCCCATCGTGGGAATTGGAAAGTCGACGCCATCGAGCGAATGGGCTGTGCCGGTCGGTAAGCGGACCACTCCGCGCAGGCCTTCCTGCAAGAGAGTTATTGCAGTGGAATTCATGGCCTCAGGAATGGTTTGCTCTGCGAAGGCTGCGGCAACCAACGTTGCACCGCGCGAGACCTGCCGGATTACATGAGGAGTATTGAATGATCCACAAGCAATCGTCCGATAAGCGTTCGCAAGTTCGAGCAGGTTCACTTCGGAAGCGCCCAGCGAAGTAGTTGGATACGGCTGGAGCCGCGACTCGATACCTACCTCCTGCGCTGCACGCAGAATGCTGCCGATGCCGATCTGTTTTGTAATCCAGATAGCTACCGCGTTGCGGGATTCTGCCAGCGCGAGACGGAGAGGTATCGGTCCCTTGAACTCGCCGTCGTAGTTGGAAATGGCCTTCCCGCCCGGCTTGTCGCCGTCCGGGATGCTGATTGGCTCATCGGGAACGATCGATTCGAGAGTAAAGGGACCATGCAGAAAGGCCGCAAGATACACGATCGGCTTCATCGCCGAACCGGGTTGCCGTTCCGATTGCGTAACGCGATTGAAGTCGCTGTAGTCATTGAGACGCCGGTTAAACATTCTACGGCCGCCCACTTCCGCGAGGATGCTGGCATCACTATTCCGAAGAACCACGACGGAACCTTGGATAATTCCGGCAGCAGCGGGATGCCGCTTCTCATACCGCATCAAGCCGTGCTCCAGTGCTTCGTTTGCGACACGCTGTAAGCGAGCGTCGGCCGTGGAATAGATCTGAATTCGTCCCTGCAGAAGATCTTCAGCATCCGCACCGGAATACCGAAGTTTCAGCTCATCGAGGACAGTTTCGATCACAGCGGGAGCCTGGCTTGAGTTGTCAGCCTGCACCGCGCCATTCCTTGTGACCAACCTGATCGGCATTCTCTCAGCGGCTTTGGCAGCATCTCGCGACAGCGAGCCGCGGGCCAGCATGAGCCTCAGAATCTGGTTTCGGCGGTGCAATACCCGGTCTGCATCGGGCGAGTTAGGAGCGTAGTAACGAGGCGATTTCGCAATGCCCGCCAGCAGAGCAGCCCGGTCGGCATCCGCACCACTGAAGGCTGAGAGAGGTAGCCCAAAATAATACTCTGCCGCGGTGGCGAAACCGTACTGTCCGTTTCCCAAGTACAGGAAGTTGGCATAGCGGGCGAAAATCTCTTCCTTGGCTCGCTGCTTCGACCCGAAACGGGAACGCATCTGCTCTTCGACCCAGACGGCCAGCCGCATCTCTTCGAGTTTTCGAGCCAACTTCTTGGCACTGCGCGCACCTACGATATAGGACAGCACACCCGAGCGAAGCTGGTTGCCGTTCTCTTTGTCTGTAAGATTACGTAGGTAGTAAGCGCGCACGAGTTGCTGGGTGATGGTCGATCCACCCTGACGAAGCATTGCCAGGCTCTCAGCTTTGTCGGCCCGGCCTACCCGGGTCATCCGCGTCAGTATGGTTCTGATTCGGACTTTTTGCAGGACACGCGGGATTCGGGAGTAGTCAACCGCGCCATGCGAGAAAAAGTTCTTGTCTTCGGCGGCGAGAATCGCGTCGCGGACAATCAGAGGTATCTCCTCGTACTGAATTATGTGACGATGCTCTCGCGAGAGCTCCACGAGCAATTCACCTTGGTTGTCGTACACGTGACCAATAGAAGGACAATCAAAACGCACAAAGGCTTCTATGTCTGGCAGGTTAGTACGATCGAAGTACAGGTAGTGAAGCGTGATCGTGAGCAGTGTTGCGGCGAAGAGTAATCCGCCCACCCCCAGAACACACGCGGAAAGCAATATAGCGCGAATAACTGGGTGGAGCGCTGCAAAGAGACGTCGCAGCTCATTGAGGCGGCGGGTTCTCTTCGCCAGCGAAGCACAAGTGCTGATATCACTGATCGAACCCCAACCGTCCTTCTGAGTCTCCGATAAGACCGGCGTCATTGCGGCACCTTCCCCTGGCACGCCGCGATCACCGTGCAGCCTGCAACCGCAAGTCTCGTTCAAGTTTGAAATTCAAGACAGTTTCCGCAGGTACCTGCACGTTCTTTCCCTTCGTCAAGACCTGTCCTCCGGCTCCTGCCGCTGCACCCACGCCTGCTCCGATTAGGGCTCCCTTTCCATGACCGACGAGAACGCCGATAAGTGTTCCTAGCGCGGCTCCGCCTCCAACCATCTCTGCGGTTCTGCGGTTTGCCCCGAGCCGCTGGTTGCCATTTCTGGTCACGTCGTTTGTGGCGACCAGATAACGAGTTCCTGAGACAGTCAAGGAATCCATGTCCAATACCAACTCCGATGCGTGCGTCGTGCTGCCCGGCGCTGAGCTTTCAATCACAAGTTCTGCATCGGAGCCGTTCGGGATAATCACTGCTCCGGAACTGTCGAGGACATCCGCGTATAGGTTTGCTGAGAACTTTTGACCAACACTTGCCGTCTTTGAATCGATGGGCTCAGTCGTCCGGACGTCAACTTCTGTGCCGGCGGGAATCGTTCGGTAGACGCTGGAGTTGCCGTGTCGATGGTTGTTAGTGGTTGGCAAGCGCCTCTGAAGTGAGGGGCTGGTGTTCGGGCTATATTCCACCGTCTGCACTTTCCCAATCCCGAAATGACGGGCCTTTCCGCCCTGATCACGGAAACTGACTCCGCTGCGGGATGAGGCGGTGACAACAGCGTTCGGATAACGAGTGCCGTCACGCAAAGTGACGGTATCCCCAAAAACTGGAGTAAGCGACACTCCTACGACGACGAGCAGCAATGCTTCGAGCTTTTTCATTGAGAGTCTCCATTTCATGAATATCGATGAAGGGCCTGGTCATATGAAGCCGTTTTCGCCTGGATGCGGGATTCCTTGCGGCTTCAGATATTGACCATCGACTTAACCGTACAGCGGTGGCCAACATGGACGTTCTTTACCTTGTCGTTGTAATAGCTATTCCCGTTATAGGCTTGCTGGTACCGGCGCTGATAGGATTGGCGGTACATGGCTTTGTATTAATTCCTGTCGCCATAGCTGTACCTTAGCAACGCGCTCCTGTAATTGTTCGTCTGTCCAGCGCGAGACCGCCGGCCCGAAGTGGTAAGGGCTACCGCCGAGGCACCGAGCGCCAAGGCCAATGTCCAGAGCAACTGCCTGCGATGAGTTTGCAAAGTATTTCTCCTGTGCGCGCTGGGATCACAGCAGCTTTCGTGACGAGAGCGACACTTATTCGTTTTTAGACCTCGGCATACGACTTTGCTGAGCTGTTCGATACAGTCACACAATGGCGCGACTCGCTTTGATGTGGGCTGATAAAAATGAAACGGAGCTGGCAAACTGAATCAGCATCTTAAGCAGCAAGCTGGGAAGGCATTCTAGTGCGGGGATCCTGCGGAAGAGAACAATTTAGGAGGCTGTGCAATTTAGAACAGAAAACGGTTGTTGTTTCTGCTCGAATTGCCTCGCACTGTGCGTCTCGTAGTCCTTCCTCGTTTTCACGCTGATTTAGGGATATGCCTTTGGAAGCAGCCGGCGCACTCGGACAGTCGAAATTTCGCTGAGGGAAATTAATTATGGCGCAACGCGCATCGAAATCGAGGTCTTCGGCCTCGGCTACACGCATTGAAGAACTCAGCAATCGCGACGTCGGGCGAGCCCCTCGCAAGCCTCTCACTTTTCATCCGGATTTGCTTCTCGCGAAGGTGGGAACTGGAAAAACTACTCATCACTATCGCGACAAGCACGCGATATTCTCTCAGGGAGATCGGGCTGACGCAGTGTTCTACATTGAGACAGGAAAAGTGAAGCTCACGGTAGTTTCCAAGCGTGGTAAGGAAGCCGTGATCGCAATCCTGCAACATGGTGACTTCTTTGGCGAGGGATGTCTGGCAGCTCAGCCGCTACGCATTTCTTCGGCTGTTGCCGTGCAAAATCTGAGTACGACGCGAATTGCAAAAGAAACTATGGTGGAGTTGTTGCACAAGGAAACCGACTTCGCGGAGATGTTTATCGCCTACCTGCTCTCCCGCAACATCCGCATTGAAGAGGATCTTGTTGATCAACTGTTCAATTCCAGCGAAAAAAGACTGGCCCGCCTGCTCCTATTGCTCGCCCATTACGGGAAAGAGTCGAGACCTGAAACCGTGATTCCCAACATGAGCCAGGAGACCCTGGCCGAGATGATTGGTACAACTCGTTCGCGCGTGAGCTACTTCATGAATAAATTCAGGAAGCTCGGTTTTATTGAGTACAACGGCAGCTTGCACGTGAATAGCGCGCTACTCACCGTGGTTCTTCGCGACTAGCGCCCATGTTGTGCCATGACGCGATACTCTCTTGCTTTTCAGCTCCTGAGCGCCACATTCGACTAGTTCGGCCTGGCGGCGCTGAAGAAGACGCTTCGCCTCGTGCCGGGCGGCTTCGATCCGCAGCGCCTCAGTTCTGACCACCCGAGCCATTTCATCCAGTAGAGTTGATTTCTTCACAGTGTCCACAAGGTATTACGTTGCCCCGCTCGTGTATGAGCAATTTCGCACATCCATTAGTTTCTAAGAAAAAGGAATCTTGGAAACTTGGCCCGTATTTTTGACACTCTTCCACTATCTCACCTAAAGCATATGGTCCCAACAAGCAGAGGCGTGCTTAGAATACCGCACCACACATGTCTGCCTGAGCTGTTCTGTACAGTTGCGGGTCTGAGTGCGGAGTGTAATCAAAATGAATACATAGATACACAACTGAGTGCGACTCCCGAGCGAATTCCATCGGAAAACGAGAATCGCCGAAGCGCGCGACATGTCAGCAGCAGAAGCTCTTCAGCACGAGATCGAGCACCTGGTAGACGTCTGCGAGCAACTCGACTTACTGGCCGATAAGCACCCGTTAGTATGAGAATCGCTGCTCGGCATCGCCGGAAGTCTCCGCGAGAGTATCAGATTGCTGGGTGTATTACTGATAAGCAAAATGTCAGACTGAGACTCGAGAAATCAGCGTGGGAATTGGCTATCTTAAATCCAGTTTCCAAAGAGGAAGCGCAACGCTATCCTCCGTCGCAAGGCGTTTATAGTCCACGTGACGGACGTGTGTCACGTAGAACTTTTAGAAGCAATGCAGCTCATGCTGGTCTCATTCATTTTTGGAAGCGCCGCATTGTTCGTGTTCTTGCAGATAACAATGTCTCGCTAGAAGTTCCGTCACCCCGGAACGAGTCCGCCCATCCTTGCAGGTAATGGAAGCAAGTCAGGGCTTGTTCGGATCTTCTTCGTAGTACTTGGTCTCGGGCTTCAAGCTCCTCCGCGATACTCTCGCATAAGTCCGCAACCGGTCTTCGATGGAATCATGATTCCGCCTGGCTGAAGGCACAAGACTAGCCTGTTGCGCTTCCCGTGATGCGAACCACGCCTAAGTCCTTTTTCTTCGGAGAAGCCACGGAAAGCGAAAAGTCGATGATGTATCTCACTTCACTAAGGCAGAAGATGCATGGCGTTTCCATCACTGTCGCGGTGACTTCTGAGGACACGTTCAGGGGAAATGACCTTAGACACTCCGTACACGTCAACACGATGTAAGGTATTCCTCTCGAGTCTTTGCCGTTTCGGGGAACCCACACCGGAGCGGATTGCCTGGTATGGGCAACGGCCCGCGAAGCAGAAGTGCGAAACAGGTCGGCGACCAGACTCAAAAGAGAGCGCGGGTTGTTGGTGCCTTTGGCGTAAAAAGCGTCTGCAATCACTCCGCCTGGGATCGCATCGGCAGCGTCATAAGCTCCACTCATGGCAATAACCAACACCTTTGGAAAGCGACGGCGGATCACCGACAGAAACTCGAAGCCGGACATCTGCGGCATGTTAAGGTCCGAAATAACCAGCTCAGGTACTCTGCTCTTCATCTGCAGGAGAGCATCGAAACCATGCTCTGCGGTCGAGATTTCATATCCTTTGGCAGCCAACAACATTGCCACTGTCGCGCGATTATTTTGATCGTCATCAACTATGAGGATTGGATTTGTTGGAGTGTTGGGCATTGGGGGATTCTCCTCACCGCAAATTACTCAGGCAGTGCGGCAAAAAGAGTCTCCCATTTGCCGATTTCAAAATCTGTTTAATTTTGGACAACTCACAAGAGTTCATCTTTGCAAACGCGCTACTCTGGCTAGTCGTGAAGAACGACATTCAAGAGGGAGCTGTGAATTCGCAGAGTGCCGTTGTACTCAATGAATCCGAGCTTGCGGAAGCGATTCATGAAAAAGCTGACTCGGGATCGGGTTGTGCCGATCATCTCGGCTAGTATCTCCTGGCTGATCTTGGGAATCACTGTCTCCGGCTTACCTTCCTTGCCGAAGTTAGCCAGCAGGAGAAGCGCCCGCGCCAGACGTTTTTCGCTGGAGTTGAAAAGCTGATCGACCAAGTCTGCCTGGATCCTGGTATTCCGCGCAAGCAGGTAAACGACAAAGATGTCAGAAAAGAAATGTTCCTCGTGGATCACGCGCATCATTTCCTTCCGCTCGATTCGCAGCACCGTGCATGCTGTCATCGCGGTGGCCGATGCCATACGCGTCGATCGAACGCCGGCTATGCAGTCTTCCCCAACGAAGTCACCCGGACCAAAGAGTGAGATGGTCGCTTCTTTGCCCTCGCGCGAAACCACCGAGAGCTTGGCTCTTCCCTTCTGGATATAAAAGACCGCTTCGCCTAGCTCGCCTTGGGAAAAGATTTTCTTGTTCTTCGGGACTTCAACGATTTCCCTGCCGATGCCCGCCTGGGACAGAAACACCTCAGGTTGAAATTGCTGCAGTTTCCTGGGAACTTCAACGATCGCCCGGCCGATGCCCGCTTGGGAGAGAAAAACCTCGGGCCGAACCTGCTGCAGTCTCGGTGATTTCATACCGGCTTACTCTTTTCTGCGCATGCCGCTACAAACGGACAGCAGGGGGTCTTTGGGAAACGACAGGCATCGCCGCGCATGCGATCTGCGAGTCCCGGCTTCGGACTCATGCTTTGCGCAAAAACCGTCGGTATTTGCCCATATTTGTTGCGAGAATCATGCCTCGAAGCAGGACCGAGAACGCGGGTCAAGCCTTTGCTTTCAGCTTGCTTGTTTTTGTCGCTACGTCTTGGCTGTTTTTCTTTTTGTCTTTGTGATTGCCTCTGTGATTGTGATTTCCAGCCATTACCTGCTCCGGAAGGATCTTCTTAAGGTCTTCCAGACTCAGGGTCTGAAACCGTGTCTTTGGATCGGTCATTTTTTGCTAGCCTCAGTCTCGAAGCTAACAGCGATTCTTCCGTACGGGGAGAGTCTTTAATTCGGCGAGACGGTTCGGCGATGCCTGTAAGTGCTTCATTTATATGGGGCTTAACTTGAGCGATACGCTGGGGAGGCCGCCGTCAGGTTTGCGAAAGACGTTGCAGGGTACGTTTACGTCTTGTTATGATTCGCTAGGTTAGCGGCAGGTTTACGGCTAGGGATCTCCATGAAGACCAAGAACACGGGGAAATCAGGGCGCCATTTCGCGACGATGGCTCAAGTGGACGTGCCCCAGGGACGCAACGGCAAGCACAAATCGATTGTGACGGCGATTATCGCGGACCTTGACCGGCTGGAAAACGGTGCCGCGCTCAAGATCGAGCTGGCAGAACTGGGCGACTCCAAAGAGAATGTCCGTTCAGCGCTGAACCGTGCGACACGCAAACAGAAGCGAAATGTCGCGACCGCGTCCGATGGACAGTTTCTCTACGTTTGGAATGTTGCCGATTAGCCGTCCCTAGCGAAGCACGTTCAACTGTTCACCGCAATTCTCAGCCTCAGCGCACATGTGACTTGATGCCGATATTCTGCGCGTCCGTATGCTTCCCCCCATCCATTTCATAGCCTATTTGTGTTGTCATCTCCGCTATTCACAAGAACTTCCGAAACCGTTTTCAGACTAAGTCGGTGTCTTGATCTCCTAAGGCACCTGTGCGCCCGTTCCGTGCGTGTGGCAGTCACTATGGATGATCCTGCTGCCGAAATTGCAGTACGCGAGCTTCTCTTCAGCGCACGAATTAGTTGCAGGCTAGAGATTTAGAGAAGCAGATTCTCGGGTGGGGTAACTGACGCGGCATGGTTAGGAGCCTTCATCCGTGACTGCTCGGGTGAGCAGTTTTACACAGTGCCAGATCAGTCTGTGGAGTGTAATTGAGTTGAAGATAGAAATCAGGACTGAATGGCAGCATCACAGACAATCCCTCACAACCACGAACCTGATCTTAAGTATCAAGACCAATCGAAGGTGGCCATCGAGCACCTTTTGGAGTGCGCTGTCGCCCTCAACTGGAAGGACTTCACGCGCCACGCCGAGGCGACCTCGGTGCAGGTTGAATATGGCACGGCGACCAATCGCTCGTTGGAGTGTCTGAAGTTTTGGTCATCGACGAAGCGAGGTTACTGGAACCTGGTCTGCGAGCATCGGGCCGGCTCAGAAATAGCTCACCAGAATAGAACGACATTCACTAGCGGGAACTCTTCAGCCGATCTCCCTTGGATGCTCGATGCAATCATGCAACATCAAGACGCGTTCACGCCGTCTCCCTCTGAAGTCTCACGTGGTTTGATCCAGGTCGCTTGTCCGGGCCAAGCCGAATTGAAGGCAGCCAGGAAGTGCATGGCTGAAGCCATGGATCGCATCAGTCTGCCTTCCAGCTTACACGTAACTCGGGAACAAGGACCCCAAAATGCTCCTGACAACAAGCACTGACCGAATAGTTCGAGTACATCAAGACCTGGGGGACATCCTCGATGATCTCGCCTTAGTTTCGCGTCTGCCTCAGGCTCTCATAGACAGATTGAACGCGATGCGAAGAACGCTATTACGAGAAGTGAACGACTCTGTTGTCGCAGACTCGGATGGCGATCCGCGTTCCGCTGAGCCGCTGTGTGGAGACACTAAAGTTAGTGAGGCCACGGTGGTAGCACCTGTCTTGATAGATCCCGATTCGACACTCGAAGACGAGAATGCCTTGTGGCGCTGGGATGACGAGGGAGGCTTCAATTCCATTAACCGTCGCCTCCGGATGGCAGCAACATAGCGACGACAGTACGAACACTTTGATCGTCTTCGACACTGCATAGCACACAGAAAAAAATGAAGCAGACAGAAAAGACTGCCACGCAGTAAGGAAGGAGTGAGGAAGATGAACGAGTACGCAAAACAATACGTTGCACGTTTGCGAAATGGCCGAGGCGAGACCGTCACTGGCGGAGAACTGATGGAACTGCAGCAAGCAGCTCCTCTACTGTGGTCTGAGTCGCGGAAATGGTTGCAGAGCACCTGCCATGAAATCAATCGCTGTAAAAAGAGCGACACGCTCGACTTCGAGCTAGGCGGGCAGGAGGAAGCAAGAGTCCTACGAAAGCTTCCGGTGACGCGCCGCTTGCACGTCAGGTCCCGGACAATGTCCCAGAGAATTGAATATACTTGCGGTGCCGCAAAGGGTGAATACACGTGCGGCATCGGAGAGGATAGGCGCGCTGTTTTGACGGACGTTTATCACACAATGATTTCGACCAGCGCACTCAGGAAGACGCTCCTGGAAATATTGTACGCATCTCAGTGTCCCACAGTAAGAACTGCGAGCAGGCCACACGATGTCTAATCACCTTTCGTCGCCTCGCCCTGCAAGTAGTTGCCCACTCCAAACCCTTCCGGCTACTGTTTCGCACCTTGTTGAGATTCGCGCTCACGAATTGTATGAGCTGAGACGTAAGCAGGATGGTCATGCGACAGAAGACTGGCTGCAGGCAGAATCGGAGATTCTAAATCGTTTGCCACGTGCTGGCCGGGAACAATTCCGAGATTTTCCAGCGACAGCACCGTGCATGGTGTTCCATCGGGAGCGCTGACTCCCATCTCCGGCGGACTCTTTGTTCCTCCCCACCGCTAGGAACCGATAGTGACCAGCTCAGTAAAGCGTCCCGCCTCCGATCTATGAATGACACCGCCATGCCTAGCCAGAACAGATTCCAGCTCTCGCTTCAGAATTAAACATGCGAGCCGCAAAACGTAAGTCCTCTCCCAAAGAACCAATCGCAGCACGTGGGCACCATGTTGCCCGGTGACCCAGATTGGAAAGCATGAGCTTATACAGATATGAAAACCGACAGGCGCAACTGCGCAGGACAATCAATATCCACACTACCGATTGCGATCATTGCCAGGATGGAGAAGGCAACACTTCTTCTGCGGAAGGCTGCTCCAACCATCTGTGGCGTTGAGAATTCACGATGGCCCTAACGTAGAGTCCCGCTGCGCGTCCTGATCGGTCCTGCAATGGGCGGCTTGGGTAGCAATCGGGTGTAGCAAATACATGAGCTTCTTTGATAAGCGCACCGTACGAGTACTCAGCACAGTTGTGCTGTTTGCCCTGGTGGCAGGATTCATTTATGGCGCTCGACGTATTCTCATTGTCTTCTTGTTCGCGGTTCTCTTTGCCTACTTGCTGGACCTGCCGGTATCGCTGGTTCAGCGCCGGTCGAGGCTATCACGCGGATCACGATCGTTCGCCATTCTCCAAGTTTATTTGATCTTGCTGCTGATCATTTCGGGAATTGTCTTGGGTATCGGTCCCCGCGTAGCAGATGAAGGTCGAAAACTTTTGGCAGCTCTGCCCGGTCTTCTGGATCAGATGTCCTCGGGCAGGATTGTTACACAGCTTGGGGGAAAGCACGGGTGGAGCTTTGATACGCAGGCCCGCGTACAGCAGTTCTTCGCAGCACACCGTGCAGCCATCATTGCCTGGGCAAGCGACTTTGGCGGTCGTGTAACCATCCTGTTGGCGAATACCGTCTGGCTCGTCGTCATACCGATCCTGGCCATCTTCTTCTTGCGTGACGGGCGTGAGTTTGCGGATTCAGTCATTCAAATTGCGGAACGCAGCCGACAGCGCCAATTCTTGAGCAGCATCGTTGAGGATCTCAATGTAATGCTCGCCGGGTATATTCGTGCGCAGCTTGTCTTGGCTGGGTTGTCGCTCGTCGTTTATATCATCGTGCTGCTTTTGTTGCGCGTGCCCTACGCGATTATCCTCGGCATTGTAGGCGGCGCCTTGGAATTTATTCCCGTCGCCGGTCCGTTGGTTGCGGCACTGGTAATTCTTGGTGTTGCATTTCTAACCGGCTACCAACATTTGCTTCTCCTCGCACTGTTCTTGTCTCTCTGGCGGTTGGTACAGGACTACGTAAACTCGCCACGTATCATGGGCGGCAAGCTCGAGCTTCATCCCTTGGCTGCCTTGTTCGCAATTCTCGCGGGCGGAGAAATCGCCGGCGTAATCGGGGTCTATCTCTCGATTCCAATCATGGCTGCGCTACGCATTCTTTGGAAGCGCTGGCAAAAGTATTCCGAAACAGGTAATGCTTTGGGAGGTCCGGAATAGGCGTAGGCAGCTAGCAGTGATGCGCGTCTCATCGTCCCTACATTGTCCGCAACGCACACGACGTTGTTCGATGTTGGTTTGAATGGGAGAGCACTTTTAAAACAACGCTTCAGACCTAAGAATCTTGGCTAAAGTGTTCCATTGTGCACAGTTGGGCATTTTCATTGAGCGTAGATTTGGTCCTGCATTCCACGAAGACCCACCGTTGCTCGATTTTCGATCAGAACCCTGGCGCCTTCGACGATTGGAGAGGCAATTTTTCCTCCCAATAAAAGAACAAGGTGTTCTATGGCCTCCCGACGCAGACGCCAATGGCGTAGCCTCCTGCTCGCGTTGTTCACCGCCTTCGTAGTTTCAAGCGGCTCTGCGCAGATTCTGTTGCCGGAAGCACCTTCTTACTCGGCATCTGTCCCAATGTTGACCAGCAGAGACAAGTTTAATTTGTTTCTGCGGCGAGCTTCCTCCCAAGACATCCTAGTCGGAACAACTTTCGATGCGGGCTGGGCACAGCTTATGAACGATTGGCCGGGATATGGGCAGGGCATGCAGGGGTTTGGGAAACGTTGGGGCGCGCTGATCGCGAATCAAGAGGCAAGAAGCTTCTTCGGGACTTTTCTTCTGCCGTCACTGTTTCACCAGGATCCTCGATATTTCCGCTTAGGCGCGGGCCAGCCGTTTTCAGTTCGGCTTGCACATGCCTTGAGTCGTGTGGCGGTGACCCGCAAGGATGATGGGACGAACACATTCAACAGTTCATTAGTCCTGAGCACGGTCATAGTCAAGTCGCTCAGCAACGCGTACTACCCCCAACAGGAACGTGGATTCTCGCATACGATGGAGCGCGTCGAGGGATCCTTGCTCGGCAGTGCACAGGGCTATGTAATCCGTGAATTCTTGCCGGACATCATCCGCATGTGTCGGAAGCATGAGTCTAAATGGCTCAAGCGCGCGGAGCGAAAATTACTATTTTCCCGACAATTCGATCCTGAGGCTTATCCCGAACTGACTGCTGTTACCAAAAAGGAATTGGAGGAGCGAGCCAATCATGATTGACTACTCTTTTTGGCCCCGTGCGATCGATAGGTCGTCTACGAGACTTCTGTTGCCGACCGCATCTTGACAATACGAGTGCGTAAGCCTAGCTTGGTTATTGAGCAAGCTCTTACTTCTTACTCTTTCAGGTCCTCTGAACTAAGTCAGCCCATCTGAAGTTTTGCCTCTTAGATCACCCCTCCGGAGGAACTGTGTTATGACAGTCTTAGCCAATTGGGAACCTTTCCGCCAGTATTCCACCATGCAAGACCGCACGAATCGCATGAACCGCCTTTTCCGCGAGTTACTTAGCTCCGAAGCTCCGGAAGAAGCGTTGACCACCACCAGCTTCGCACCTCCAGTCGATATCTACGAGGATGAGCACAACATCACGTTGAAGATCGAAGTCGCCGGCATTGACGAAAATGACATTGATGTTCGCATCGACAACAACACCCTTACCGTGCAAGGCGAGCGCAAGATCGAGAAAGAAGAGAAAGAGGAAAACTTCCGCCGTGTGGAACGGCACTACGGAAGCTTCACCCGCTCATTCACGCTGCCCTCCTCAGTGGATCCCGCCCAGGTGAGCGCCCACTATGACAAGGGCGTGCTGAACATCAATCTCGCCAAGAAGGCTGAAGCAAAGCCCAAGCAGATCAAAGTTAACGTTGGGCGTGAGAAGGTACTCGAAGCCAAGACTCAATCTAAGGCAGCGTAATGCCTGTATCTGGTTAGATAAGAGGAAGCTCGCATCGCCTCGTCCTTCTTGCTTTTCCTCGTGCTCCTTGATCTCGTGCTTCCTGCGGGAACACCATGATCGACAACATCTTGGAATGTGCGGTCGTGCTCAACTGGAACGCGTCAACGCAGATTAACGAGGCGACGCGCTCCAAATTGAGTACCGGATTGAATCGGGCATTCTTGGAAGTATCTAATGCTTTGATCATCGACGGCCCACGAGAGCAATCAAGTTCAGCCTAGGATGTGTCATGAAGCGCCTCTGCCATAGACCTGAAGTCCAATCCTCGTGTCGAATCCGGGAGTCTATATCCTCTTCTCCGAATCCGAGGGCTAACGACTCACCGGGTCCGAGGCTTAGCATTCTCCAACCCTGTGAGCTACTTTGACCAGATTGCATACAATATGGAAGCCCATAGTCTGATGGGGTGAAGCTATGCAGGTATTTTGGGAAAAGGTCGGGATGCTTGGTCCTGTCTACCGCCTAGCAGGATCAGGTTTGACTGACAGCGAGATCGCCAACCGTCTGGACGTCACCGAAGTTCGAGTCCAGAACTGTGTAGCCTGGATGCAGTGCTTCCTGAGCTGCAAAGATCGTGACGAGTTGATCCAAGATGCTTCCTTCAGCAGCAAAATAGCAAAAATGATGTAGGCAGTCGGTCGCGCGAATTCATTCTTAAACATCCCCGTGTAGTTGCGCGTCAGCTTAATTTGGAAGAAGTGCAGCAGTGGATAAGCGGTCCGAAGGCCTCCGAACGCATGTCATAATTGGCAACAACTCTTGACATTCCATCATCACGTCCCTTGGCGTTAAGGCGGCGTGAGGAATTTTGAATGTAGCGTTCTGGCCGTCGCCTTTGTGTGTTCCAGATTGATTTCCACTTCGTGTTGAGTGGCTTCGACTTCATGCAATCGGCGAATGAGTTTCTCTGCTTTGCTGCGAAGTAACACCGCGTTTTCTTTGAGCATCGCTGCGTTGCGGCTGATGTCGGAAGCTGAAATCTCGTACTTCATTTGCTCAAGAATATCATTTGTTCGCGCGCCAATAATGCTTCTTGAGTGTTCCTCACGCTTCCAAAACGGGCTGTCAGTGCGCCGGCCTTTCGATTAAATTTCAAGCGGTTGCGTTTCTTTCGTCCGTGAAGACACGAGCTTCGTGTTCCTACATCTCCAATCCCCTCTGATTGAGCAGAAATGGACATCGAGTGAGTGGAATTGAGGCGAACTCCGGCGAGCCGAAATTTTGGTTCCATTATGGTTCCAATAAACCGCACTGTATATAGTGCAACGGGCGGAGCTAAGCCATCGCAAAGTCAACAAGATGACCGTCGCTGAGTCCAGCCCTGAAAAGGCTGGCGGCGGCGGTTCGATTCCGTCCCTGGCCACCATTTCCTTTGCGCGAGTCTTAGCCAGCGTCAGATCGCAGGGATCCATTCTCAGGTAGAGCAACGGATTCAGCCTGAAACTCGCCGAATTCACTGGTGTGCGCGGAACAGCGAATTTATCAGCGAATTTAACAGCGAATTTTTTCTAATAAAGGTGGCGAGCAACGGACACTTCCCCGCAACCGCCTGCCCGGTAAGGGATTACGGAAATTCGCGATTTTCCTCCGCCACAAAGAACAGTGAATAACAGTGAATAAGCAGTGAATTGCGAAATTCGCATCCGTTGCTCGCGCCAGCGTCGAATGATTGCGACCAGCGCTTTCCCAAGCCGCCTGAGTTCCAAAATGACATTTCTCATTGACCCGCAATCTTGACTCGTGGTAGCACCGAACTAGCTTCGGTGCTGAGGCAGGTTCGGTGCTTAGCGATGGCCGCTCCCGGGACAGAACGAAAGCCGAGCGCGGCCCGGCGCCTATTCCCTGCTCTCCTTATCCCAATCACTCGTCAGAATGCCTGCTGAGGGTGTCTAGAGAGTGTCATCCTGAGCAGCCTCCGAACATCAGGCCCGGAGGGCCGAAATACGATAGCCCAGCGTGAAATGCTGGGTTAGCAACAAGAAAAACCCGAGCTCCGGAGGAGCGGCACTCCTCGAAACCTATCTCGGAATAAGCCAGGTACCCCAACAGGGCTCAACAAACAAAATCAAAATGGGACACCATTATTCATGCTGGGCTATCTCATCCCGGCCGCCGCGCAGTATGCAGTATAGGGTAGGACCCCCAGATTTGGCTTTTCAGGTGGGACCTTCTGCATCCAGGTTTTCGGGTGGAGGCCCCCGCATACCGGGGTCCCCAGCAAACGTCGTTTGTTTGCTGGGGTGGATTCATGCGGGGGAACAACGCTTCAGCGTTGCAAAGAGGCGATCGCATAA